>JBDLRG010000229.1:0-3371 GCA_039800125.1 Actinomycetota bacterium | reverse complement strand
CGCCTGCTGCCCGCCCGCACCGGCGAACGGTCGGAGTCATGGCAGGCCGCACCCCCCGGCCCGAACGAGGCCTTCGATCCCTCGACCCGGCTCGCCCCTCGCGACACATCCGGTCTGTCCTTCTCCGAGATCCACTACGAGGACGTCTCCCTGTCGGCCCGGCGCCGATTCGTCGAACTGGTGAACGCAGGCTCCACTCCGGTGGATCCCGCCGGCTGGTGCGTCCGGGAATTGGATCGCTGTTTCGACACGGGATCGGTCGCTCCGAACGGGCTGCTCGTGGCCGATGATGTCCGCACCGTCACCCGGCTCGCCACGACGGAGGTGCTCACGCTCGTGCGCCCGGACGGCTCGCTGACCGAGACGATGTATTGGGACACCCGGGGTCTGTGGCCGGCATTAGCCGACGGACACGGTCATTCCCTGCAGCGTCGCGATCCCCGATTGCGTGCGGTCGAGATCGGGAACTGGGTCTCGGCACCTCCCACCAAGGGAGAGCCGAACACCGGGGCCGGGAAGGGTCTGCTGCCCACGGTGACCGCGAGCAGCCACTCCGTGTCGCCGGCGGCGGGAACGGACATGCGCGTCGTGGCCCGCGCGGTCGACGTCGACTCCGCCCGTCTCGTGTGGCGGGTGGGCTTCGGCAAGGAACAGAACGCCCCCATGGTCCATGACGGCAACGGTCGCCTGACCGGCACGATTCCCGGTCAAGAGGCCGGATCGCTCGTGCGCTACCGGGTCGTGGCGACGAACGCGAACGGCGAGGGCGCCTGGCCGCGGCGCGGCGCCGGGGAGAACTGGGACGGCACGGTCGTGACCTCCCCCGCCGAGACCGCGTTGCCGGTCCTGCAGTGGTTCATGGCGGACGCCGAGTACGAGAAGGCCTCCTCCGACCGATCCCTGTACCGCGACGAGGGCTACCCGGCCGTCCTGGCGTGGAAGGGCGAGATCATGGACAACGCCTCCATCCGCATCAAAGGCCAGCAATCGAGGAACAACACGAAGAAGAAATGGAAGGTGTCGCTCGCGCCCGGCGACCTCTGGCGGTCCCCCGACCTCGCCGGCGCAGTGAACGAGTTCTCCCTCCACTCGGCGACCACCGACAAGTCCTACGTGCGCGAAGTGCTCACGAGCGACCTGCAGCGGATGTCGGGTGGCACATGGCAGCAGGTGTTCCCCCTGCGCCTCGAGAAGAACGGCGAATTCTACGGCCTCTATCTCTACAGCGAACAGACCGACGGAAGATGGCGCGAGAAGCAGGGGTGGAGCGATGACACGATCGTGTACAAAGGTGAGCAGTCGACACGACTGTCGGCCACCGATCTGCGCCTGCCGCGGGCCGAACTCGCCCGTCGCTACACCGTCAAACCCCAGGGGTCCTCCCATGACGAGCTCGTCGACCTCATCCTCACGATCGCCCGGATGACCGCGGAGAAGCGACTCGCCTTCGCCTATGAGCGTCTCGACATCCCCCAGATCGTCGACACCATCGCCGTCATCCGCGTGGCCCAGCACTACGAGGTCCAGCACAAGAACCACCTCTACGTCCTCGACCGCTCCGACATGCGGTGGAGGTTCGTCGCCATCGACCACGACCTCAATTTCGGCAGACGTTGGCAGAACGCGTGCGGTTCCTTCTGCGACGAGGTCGGGGTCGTGGACAACCTCGGGTACATGGCCGGGAACCAAATGACCCGTTTTCTCATGCTCATTCCCGAACTGCGCGCCATGGTCGACCGCCGCACCCGCACCCTCGCCGACCTCTATTTCGCCCGGGGCCTCGTGGAGCGCCGCGTGGCCGAACTGGCGCGACTGATGGGTGCCGACGCCGCCCTCGACCGCCGTGCGTGGGGTTCGTACGGCCGGCGTCAGACCATGGCCGAGGCCCAGCAACTGCTCCTGCGCTCCTACATCGGTCCGAAACGCGAGCAGTTGCTCGGACCGGACAGTCCCCTCCCTCCCGCCCAGGACCCCACCGCTCTCACGGATCTGCAGATTGACGGGCTCACCGTGACGAACACCGGTCGAGCGGTCGTCGACCTGTCCGGCCTGCGCCTCGAGGATCTGCCCTCTCCGGTCCCCGCCGGGGTGGTGCTCAACCCGGGACAGAGCGTCATCTTCGAGACCGACCGGGTCCCCGACGCCGGCCGACCGGTCCCCACACGCGCCGTTCCTTCCACCCTGAGGGTGTGGCTACCGCCGCGCTGACACCCGGTGGCGGGTGCGTCCCGCCGGCCTCTCATCCGTCCCGTTCATAGGATGGGTCGGTGAATCCCACTCTCCGTCGCACCACCGCCGGCGCCGTGCTCGGTTCGCTGCTCGCCTCCGGATGCGTGTTCGGTGACGACCCGGTGTCGCTCGCCGATCTCGTGCCGTTGCAGATCGCCGTCACCGAGATCCACTACTCGGATCCGGCCGACAACCCCGACAACGCGTTCATCGAACTGCACAACTCGGGCGAGAAGAAGGTTTCGATCGGCGGCTGGTGCATCGACGGCGTCGACTTCTGCTTCGAGAAGGGCACCGTCCTCGCCCCCGGGCAGTTCCTCGCCACTCCGGTGTCGGCGCTCGGGTCCGGTCTCTCCGGTGCCGGCGAGAAACTCGTGCTGCGCGACCCCGAGGGAAGCGTGCGCGACGAGGTGGAGTACGCCGACCGGACCCCGTGGCCCGACAGCGCCGACGGGGTCGGCGACTCTCTGCAGCGTCTCCTGCCGGCGCGCACGGGTTCGGACCCCGGTGCATGGTTCGCCGCGCCGCCCACCCCGAATCTCGCCGGGGATCCCGCCAGCCGTCTCGCCCCCGTCATCGATCCGGGCCTCGCGATCTCGGAAATCCACTATCACGACGCCACCGACGACCCGACGAAGACCTTCATCGAATTCGTCAACGCCTCGTCCGCGCCCGTCTCGCCGTCCGGATGGTGCCTGGCCGAGTCGGGTCATTGTCTGTCGGGCGAACCCGTGCCGCCCGGGGGATTCCTCGTCATCGACGACCGCAGCGCCACGGCGGCCCTCGGCTCCGGCGGCGGCACCCTCACCTTGGTGCGGCCGGACAAGACCATCGCCGAGATCGTGCGGTGGGACAACCGCGGGCACTGGCCCGCCCTCGCCGACGGTTTCGGACACTCCCTGCAGAGGCGCGACGTCCGCCTGCGCGCCGTCGAGCCGGGCAACTGGGGCTCGGCCGAACCCACGCGCGGAGAAGCCAACTCCGTGGCCGGCACCGGGATGCTGCCCCTCGTGGTCGCCTCCACCCACACCGTGTCACCGGCCGCCGGAGTCGACATCCCCGTCACCGCCTCCCTGCGCGACGCCGACTCGGCGACGCTCCTGTGGCGCACCGGGTTCACCAAGGAGAAGTCGCTGCCGATG
>JBDLRG010000228.1:0-2831 GCA_039800125.1 Actinomycetota bacterium | reverse complement strand
GCCACATGGTCGTGCCACCACGGGTCGTCACGGCCTTTGGTCACGTCGAGCAACAGCGTGTCCTCGGGGTGCACCCACCCCGCCCCACCGCGGGTGGGGCGCCGCACCACCTCCACGCCGGCCGTCCGGGCGCCGACCAGGTCGACGTCGGTGTCCGATTGCCCCGAGCCGAGAATGAGTGCCGGAGCCGAGGGCCGGCACACCCACACCGCTCGGCCGACGGGCAGGTCGAGGTCATGGAAGGCCCCGGCCGTCCCCGACCAATCCCGGAGCAGCCACGGCGGTGCCGCGTCGGTCACGTCAACTGGCTTCGGCCAGGTAGGGCTTCCACGCCTCGGGAACGCGGGGCACGGCGCACGCGATCCAGGAGAGCTCGCGTGGCATGCGCGGCACCGACGCCAGGCTCATCCCCGCCTCCTCCGGCGTGCGGTCCCGCTTGCGCAGGTTGCAACCCCGACATGCGGCAATGACGTTCTCCCACACGTTGAGGCCGCCCCGGGACCGCGGCAGGACGTGGTCGATGGAATCCGCGTGCGCACCGCAGTATCCGCACCGATGACCGTCCCGGGCGAAGACGGCGCGACGCGACATGGTGGCCCGCCGCTGATAGGGCACCCGCACCACGTAGCGCAGACGAATCACCACCGGGGCCTCCATCGAGAGTCGCTCCGCGCGCACCGGGGTGCCGTCGTGCTCGACGATGTCGGCCTTCCCGAGAAGGACGAGGCACACCGCCCGCCGGGCGGACACGACGCTGAGCGGCTCGTACGTCGCGTTCAGTACGAGGGCGCTGCGCACGTCCCTACCTTCGGAACCGGATGTCGAGGTGTTCCCGTCTGCACCATTCGAGATAGTCCACCACATCACGGGCCTGCACGGGAGGGCGACCCCCGCCCGGTTCCCCTCCGTATTGCGTCACGAGCCTGAACTCGAGGTAGTCGGCCGCCGGCACCGGCAACCAGGGACGTCGGGTCCACCAGCGGCGCGGGACGAGACGTGCCCACTGACGCAGAGCCGTGCCCCAGAGACGGGGACGCAGCGCGACCGCGACAGCGATGCGCGGACGCATCCATCCCCCGGTGGCGCCGCGGGAACTCACGACGGCCGTGGCTCCTTGGGCAACCCGAGCACCATCTCGCCGATGATGTTGCGCTGGATCTGGGAGCTGCCCGCATAGATCGTTCCCGCGCGGGCGTTGAGGAACGTCCCCGTCCAACTGGCGGTGCTGTTGGGGGCACCCGCGTCGTCGGTCTGGAACGCCGACGACGGCGGTCGACCCGAGGGCACGAGGGCCTCGAGTCCGATGATGTCCACCGCCAGCTCGGTCACGGACTTGTGGTATTCGCTCCAATACAGCTTGGAGATCGCCGCGTCGGGTCCGGGATGACCTCCCTTGAGGAATTCGGTGAGGGTGCGCATGCCGAGAAAGCGCATGATCTGCACGCGGGCGTGACAGGCCGCGATGCGCTGGCGCACCACCGGATCATGGTCCCGGCCACGCTCGCGCGCGAGGGTCACGAGGCGCTCGAGTTCGGACTGGAAGCGGATCGGGCCCGTGGCGGCGGCCTCGCCGCGCTCGAAGCCGAGCAGGGTCATGGCCACCGCCCAGCCGTTGTTCACTCCGCCCACGACGTTCTCCCGCGGACACACGGCGTCGGTGTAGAAGACCTCGTTGAACTCGCTCTCCCCGGAGATCATGCGGATGGGTCGCACCTCGATGCCCGGTTGACGCATGTCCACGAGGAGGAAACTGATCCCCTTGTGGCGCGGGGCGTCCGGGTCCGTACGGGCGAGTGTGAAGATGTGGTCGGCGAGATGCCCGCCGCTCGTCCAGATCTTCTGGCCGTTGAGGATCCACTGGTCACCGTCGAGCTGGGCACGCAAGGCCAGGTTCGACAGGTCCGAGCCTGCGTTCGGCTCGCTGTATCCCTGGCACCAGACGTCATCATTGGCCAGGATCCGGGGCAGGTAATGGCGCTTCTGCTCCTCGGTGCCCCACTGCAGGAGGGTGTTGCCGAGCATCTGGATGCCGAAGGTGTCGTTCGGGCCGCCCGTCGGAACGCCCGCACGAGCGAACTCCTCGGCGATGATCACCTGCTCGAGTGCGGAGAGCCCTCCCCCGCCGTATTCGGTCGGCCAACCCGGCGCGAGATAGCCGTGCGCATGAAGGCGTGCGCGCCACTGGGTCGTGAACTCCTCGATCGCCGTGCCCTCGAGGGCGCCGATGCCCCGCCAGCCCGACGGAAGGTTCTCCAGGAGGAACTGCCTCACGCGTTCGCGGTAGTCGTCTGCATCAGGTCCGTACACGGGGCGCATGGCCCGACAGTAGCGTCGCGCGCGACGGGGACTCCCGATCGCCGCGAGGAAACGGAGCGCTACTCGCCGGAACGGCCGCTGCGCCCCGGCCCCTGGGAGGCGCGGGGGATGCGGACCTGCTGGGCGAGGTCCTGCATGCCGGCACGACCGATGAGTCGCACCTGACGTTCGATGACGAGACCGCAGGCGAGCATCCCGACGAAACCGAGGAAGGCCACGAGGTAGTGGACCTGGAGCCCCGCCACGAGACCGACGAGGCAGAACAGCATTCCCACCGTCGCGCGACGGATCGTGAGCGCCGAGTGACGGTAGAGACCCTTCGGGGACACCCTCGTGGCGAACTTCTCGTCGCGTTCGAGCTGGGCCTCGATCTCGCGCAGGATCCTGTTTTCGTCGTCGGAGAGCGGCACGCCTCGATTGTTCCACCTCCCGGGCCCCGGCACAATCCACCCCTGTCGCTCCCCTGACCTTCCCCGCTACGCGGCCGGGTTCAGGGCTCGTTCCGCTCCTCGGCC
>JBDLRG010000227.1:0-2509 GCA_039800125.1 Actinomycetota bacterium | reverse complement strand
GCCTGGGTGTCCTCACGGCGCTTGTTGCCGGTGTTGATGACCCACTGGATCTTCGGCGCAACGCCGTCCTTGGCCCACAGACCCTCGGAGTTCTTCTCGTAACCGGCGTCCTCCATGATCTCGTCGGCCGCTGCCTGGTCGTACTGGTTGCCGAAGGTGTCCTCCGGGCAGTACGGGCCGGGAACGATCGGACCGCAGGTCAGGAGCTTGCCGCTCGCGACGATCGGGATGTAGATCTGCTGGAACAGGGCCTCGAGGTCGATCGACTTGTAGAACGCCTCGCGGAAGTCCTTGTCGGCGAACACTCGGGGCTCGCCGTCGGCATTCTTGCCGTCGACACCCTGGTTCATGTACAGACCCTCATAGTCGCCACCGAACTCGATGACGGTCTTGATGTTGGCGTCCTCGAGCTCCTGCTCGATGCCCGAATAGAACTGCGGGTAGATGAAGTCGACGCCACCGGCCTTGAGGTCGGTGATCTGCGTCTCGACGCGGGGGACCATGATCAACTGGTCGGCCGCGGCCTTCTTCGAACCCCAGTAGTTCTCATTGGGGACATAGACCACCTGGTCGGGGCTCCACGACTCCATCTTCCACTGCGTTCCCGAGAACATCATCTCGGTAGCGAAGTCTTGGGAGACGTCGTTGCAGTCCGCGACAGCGGCCTTCTTGATGAGGCCGCCGAACAGGCCGCGCCACGGCGCGTACAGCTCGGTGAACTCGGCGACGACCTGCTTGTCCGACTCTCCGGCCGCGACGGCCTTGATCTTGTCGTAGCCGCTCGTGCTGATCGAGCCGGTCGTGTTGAGCGCGGCCTGCCACGTGCACTCGAAGTCGGCCGCCGTGATCGGCGTACCGTCCTCCCAGACTGCGGC
Organism: Actinomycetota bacterium; assembly: GCA_039800125.1. Taxonomy (GTDB): domain Bacteria; phylum Actinomycetota; class Acidimicrobiia; order Acidimicrobiales; family Ilumatobacteraceae; genus UBA2093. Next base: position 1,634 of record JBDLRG010000227.1, on the reverse strand, counting down.
GGGATTGATGTCATACGTGATCGTCATGACCGTCTCTCCCGAGCCGCCGCCATCGGTGGTGTCGTCGCTGGAATCGCTGCCGCCGCCGCACGAGGCGAGGACGAGAGCGGCACCCACGAGACCCGCGGCGAGCTTGTGGCTCTTCCGGATGTTTCTCATGTGACCTCCTGGTCATCTGTTTGTTGGACGGGGAGGAACTGTGACACCGCCATCCAATTGCCATGGCGGCGTCTGTCCCGGCCTCCCCACCGGGACAAGGGGACAAAACTAACAGAAGGTGGCCCTGAAGTGAACAATCCGCCACCGGGTGCCCCGATGATCGAGACGGTGCGGACCGCCCCTCAGGGCGTGCCGGAACGAAGGCGGTACTGCACGATTCGGGCGAAGTCGTCCGGATCGAGACTGGCGCCCCCCACGAGGGCCCCGTCAATGTCCGGTTGGGCCATCAGTTCCCCGATGTTGGCCGCCTTCACCGACCCGCCGTACTGGATCCTCACCCTGTCGGCGGTGGCCGATCCGTGAAGAATCCCCACCTCGCGCCGCACGGCCGAGCAGACCTCGCGCGCATCCTCGGCCGTCGCCGTACGCCCCGTCCCGATCGCCCAGATCGGCTCGTAGGCCACCACCAGCCCGGCCACCTGTTCCGCGGTCGTCCCCGCGAGTCCGGCTCGCACCTGGCCGAGGACCTTGTCGAGGGTGGAACCCGCCTCACGCTCGTCCAGGGTCTCGCCGACGCACAGGATGGGCGCCATGCCCTTGGCCAGTACCGCCTTCACCTTGCGATTGACCTCGTCGTCGGTCTCGCCGAAGATTTCCCGGCGTTCGCTGTGCCCGACGATGACGTACTTCACGCCGAGCTTGGAGAGAAAGACCGGGGAAATCTCCCCCGTGTAGGCGCCCTTGTCCTCGTGATGACAGTTCTGGGCGCCGAGTGCGAACCCCAGTCCGTCGCCGTCGATGAGCGTCTGCACGCTGCGCAGATCGGTGAAGGGCGGATGGATGCTCACCTCAACGGCGGCGAAGTCCTCCTTCGTCACGAGGAACGCGAGCTTCTGGACGGTCTGGATGGCCTCGTAATGGTTGAGGTGCATCTTCCAATTGCCGCTGATCAGCGGACGACGACGTTCAGCGGACATTGGGTGCTCCCCTCAGCGCAGTGAGACCAGGGAGGTCCCCCAGTTCCAACAGTTCGAGCGAGGCTCCCCCGCCGGTCGAGACATGGTCAACCGCGTCGGCGAGACCGAACCGCGCGAGGGCAGCCGCACTGTCCCCGCCCCCCACCACCGTGAAGGCCTTCGTGTGGGCGACGGCCTCGGCAACGGTGCGGGTGCCCGCGGCGAAACGGTCGTCTTCGAACATGCCCATGGGGCCGTTCCAGAACACCGTGCGCGCATCCATGATCACGTCGCTGAATGCCGCAGCGGTGCCGGGTCCGATGTCGAGCCCCCGGGCCGCCTCGGGAAGGCGCACGCCGAAGGTGGCGTAATTGCCGTCAGCGTCGAGGCCGGTGATGTCCTCGGGGAGATGGATGGGCTTGCCCACGTCGAGGAGACGCCGACAGGTGGCCACCTGGTCGAGCTCGCATATCGAGGATCCCACCGGGTATCCCTTGGCGGCCAGGAATGTGAAGCACA
>JBDLRG010000226.1:0-3829 GCA_039800125.1 Actinomycetota bacterium | reverse complement strand
TCCCAAGCGTTGCGGCTCTGCGTGGTCCCGTGGAAGGCCAGCAGGGGCGCGCCTTCCCCCTCCACGGAAAAGCCGATGATGCGTCCGTCGCGTTCCAGAGTCGCCATGGGCCGAGGCTAATCGCGTCAGGGTGGCGGGGATTCCCCGACTCAGCCGAGCAGGGCGGAGCGGAAGAATCCCAACACGTGACGCCGGTGCACGCCGAGGTTCTCCGGTGTCAGGGCATCGGAATCGATGAGGCCCACGATGAACGGGGCGTCGGAGAAGTACGTGAGGATCGCCCCGTACCCGGTGATGAGGAGGTGGCGTGCGTCATGACGACGGAACTCGCCCGCGTCCATCCGTTCCTCCAGATAGGCCACGGCCCCGTCGAAGTAGGGGCGCAACACCGCGGCGAGATCGATGCCGAGGTGCGTGCCCCCGTCCAGGGCCTCACGGCGCATGATGCGCACGTAGTCCGGCGTCTCGGTGAACAGGTCGAAGCACACGGACAGGACCATCTCGGCCTTCTCCCACCCCGAGAGCTCGGAGAGGATGGCCGCGTCGAGCCGCTCCAGCCAGTCGGAGAAGAGACGCTCGAACACGTCGCCGTAGAGGGCCTCCTTGCTCGGAAAGTGATGAAGGAGACTCGGACGCCGGATGCCGACACCCGCGGCGATGTCGTTCAGGGATGTGCCCTCGTAGCCGCGCTCGGCGAAACAATGCAGGGCCTCGTCGAGGATCTGGTCACGGGTGGAGCGCAGTGCCTCCTCGTGTATCGACGGCCCACCCTCACTCGACGTCTTCACGAATGCACTCTACCGCCGGATGGTCCTACCGACCGGTAGGTAGCGTGGTACGGTCAGGTCATGAGCATCCTCATCACCGCCCTCATCGCGGCATTGGTCGTGACGACCATCGCCAACACCGGGACCACGGTGTATCTGCACCGCGCCCTGAGCCACCGGGCGGTCACTCTCCATCCCCTGGCAGCACTCGTCTTCAGGGCCTCGCTGTGGGTCACCACGGGCATCAAGCCCCGACAATGGGTGGCGGTGCATCGCAAGCATCATGCCTTCACCGATGTCGAGGGCGACCCGCACTCCCCCGTCCTGCTCGGCTGGGTCAAGGTGCAGATCACCAACGTGGGTTTGTATCGCGCGGCTCTCTCCGACCCCGACCTCATCCCCCGCTACGCCCGCGACATAGAGGTCGACCGCTGGGACCGGGTGTTCTTCGACCGCAACTACACCGGACTCCTCATCGGCATCGGAACCCTCGTCGCGGTGTTCGGACCGGCCACCGGTCTGCTCGCGGCATTCCTGCATGCCAACATCTATCTCGCCGGTAATGCGGCGGTGAACGCCATCGGCCACCATTTCGGTCGACGCCCGTACGACAACTCGGCCACCAACCTGCAGTGGCTCGCCTTTGCCACCATGGGCGAGGGACTCCACAACAACCACCATGCCGCTCCGTCGTCGCCGCGTCTGTCCCATCGTCGCACCGAGATCGACCCGGGGTGGTGGGTCATCCGCTCCCTGCAGGCCCTGCGTCTGGCCCGGCCCCGGTTCGAGGACATCCGACTGACCGCCCGCGCCCGCGCCGCGCGCACCTGACCACCACGGCCCCAGCCGTTCTTCGCCGCTAGGTTCGCGGACGTGGACCGGACACTGCGCTGCAGGCTGCTCTTCGATGGTGTGACCATGCGACACAACGTCGCGGTGCGGGTCGTGGGCGGAACGGTGGCCTCGGTCGAGGAACTCCATGGCGAGGCCGAACTCGCGCTCGTGGCCCCCGGACTCGTCGACCTGCAGATGAACGGCTTCGACGACGTCGACGTCGCCGTCGCCGCCCCCGACGACCTCGCCCGTCTCGATGAGCACCTCCTCGGTGCAGGAACCACCCACTGGCTCGGCACCATCGTCACCGCTCCTCTCGACAGGTTGACCCGCGTCATCGCCGGTCTCGATGAGGCCTGCCGCGACGGCGCCGCTCCCGGAATGGTCGGAATCCACATCGAGGGACCGTTCCTCGGGCGGGCCCCGGGGGCCCACCGGGTGAGGGACATTGTCCCCGCCGACGCCGATTGGTTGGCGGCCCTGCCACCCTCGGTGCGACTCGTCACCCTCGCCCCCGAGCAGAACGGTGCGATCGCCGCCGTGGAGCAACTCCGCTCCGCCGGTGTCGTGGCGTCCCTCGGTCACTCCCGGCCCGACAGGGACGAGTATTCGGCCGCAGTCGAGGCCGGCGCATCCATGGTCACCCATCTCTTCAACGGCATGTCCGGCGTGCACCACCGGGAAGGGGGACTCGCTCTCTGGGCCCTCACCGATCCCCGCGTCATCGCCGGGCTCATCGCCGACGGGGTCCATGTCGCCCCCGACGCGGTGCGGCTGGCCTTCCTCGTGGACGGCGGTCGACGCATCTGTCTCGTGTCCGACTCTGTCGCTCACCGCTCCGACGGGGCCCTCGCCCGCGGAGTAACCGTCGAGGATGGCGCGCCCCGACTCCCCGACGGAACCATCGCCGGTTCGGTCACACCGCTGTCGTCGTGCGTTCGACGTGCCGTGCGTGACGCCGGTGTGGAGCTGACCTCGGCCCTCCGCTCGGCCACGTCGGTCCCGGCCGGCCTGCTCGGGCGACCCGACCTCGGCTCGGTAAGGGTGGGGGAAGTCGCCCACCTCGGCATCTGGGATGACGACCTCCGCGTCGTCGAGACGGTGCGCGGATTACAGTCGGCTCGTGCCCGCCTCCCTCACACCTGACCAGGATTCCCTCGCCGTCGCCGTCGTCAGGGGCCTGGCGATGGATGCACCTCTCGCAGCCAAGAGCGGACATCAAGGAACCGCGATGGCGCTCGCCCCCCTGGCCCATGTGCTCTATTCGCGCGTCATGCGCCACCACCCCGGTAGTCCCGACTGGATCGACCGGGATCGATTCATCCTCTCGATCGGCCATGCCTCGATCCTGCAGTACGCCATGCTCTTCCTCCACGGCTACGGACTGGAGATGGACGACATCAAGGCCTTCCGCCAGTGGGATTCATCGACTCCCGGGCATCCCGAAGCGGGACATACCGCTGGCGTCGAGGTGACCACGGGTCCTCTGGGGCAGGGCATCGCCAATGCCGTGGGAATGGCCATCGCGGAGGCCCATCTCCGCGCGCGCCTCGGCGAGGCGACCGTGGACCACACCACGTGGGTCGTGGCCGGCGACGGGTGCCTCATGGAGGGCGTGTCCCACGAAGCGGCCTCCCTGGCGGGCCATCTCGGCCTGGATCGACTCGTGTGCATCTTCGACGACAATCGCATCACCATCGATGGATCGACCGATCTCACGTGTTCCGACGATGTCACGGGCAGGTTCGCCGCATACGGCTGGAACATCATCGACGCCGGCGAGACCAGCGAGGACCTCGACGAGCTCGAGAGCATCCTGCTGCGTGCGCGAGAACACCGGGGCCAACCCACTCTCGTCGTCCTGCGCACGCGGATCGGTTTCCCCTCGCCCGATTTCACGGGCCGCCACGAAGCGCACGGCAACCCGTTCACGGCCGAGCACGTCACCGCGACGAAGAAGGTCATGGGCATACCCGACGAGCCGTTCCATGCACCATCCGATCTCGTGTCGGCCGTTCGTCGGGCATCGTCCGAGCGCGGTTCGACACTGCACGGCGAATGGAGCGCACGCGCCGCTCCCGGCGTGAAGGGCCCCCTGTTCGCGCCGCCCGACGTCGCGGCCGTCGCCGCCACGCTTCCCTCCTTCGCCGATGGAGAGTCCATCGCGACGCGCGTGGCATTCCAGAGGATCCTCGATGCCTCGGTGGACGCCTGTCCGGCCATCGTCG
>JBDLRG010000225.1:0-2584 GCA_039800125.1 Actinomycetota bacterium | reverse complement strand
GTTGTTCACCACCAAGAGGGCGCACGCGAAGGCCCCCGCCGCCACCGAGGCCAGTGCGCCCGTCGCCGAGACCGTGCCCGCCACCACGTACTCGGTACCGGTCGTGGCCACCACGCCGAAGAAGACGAACACGAACACCTCGCCCCAACCCGCATAGCCGTAGGGCCGCGGACCACCCGTGTAGAACCACGCGGCGAGCATCGCGGCCGCCCCCACCACCAGGAGCCACCATGTCGTCGCGGCGGCGAGCACGAGACCGGCGATTCCCGCGACGGCGAGGGCGAGGAAGGCGGCACGTCTCACGGTGCGGGCCGGAAAGATGCCCGAGCCCACGAGTCGCAGCGGACCCACACGGTCGGCGTCCGTGCCGCGCACGCCGTCCGAATAGTCGTTGGCGTAGTTCACGCCCACCTGGAGCGCGAGACTCACCACGGCTGCGGGTACCAGGGTCCACCATTGCGGAGACTCCGCCGCGACGGCGCAGGCTCCCCCCAACGCCACGGGAACGACGGCGGCCGGCAGGGTCCGGGGACGTGCACCGGCGATCCATGCGCGTGCTCCGCGGGGCGGTCGTTGGTCCTGCGTCGAGCCGCTCACCCGCACAGTGTCGCACGGGTCGACGGAGCCGACGGTGACCTACGCTTCGATGCGGTGAGAGAACTGGTCTGCCTCGACATGGCGTGCGGGCCGGCCTTCGTCGATCGACTCCGGCGGGCGTGGGACGAGGGCGACGCGGTGTTCCCCCTCGACACGCGGCTCCCCGACGCGGCGCGTCGACGTCTCCTGCAGTCCGCCGCTCCCACCGTCATCGCCAACGAGGCGGGCGACACCCGCGTCGCGGGTCGGGCGGTCGAGGAGGGCGATGCCGTCCTCGTGGCCACGAGCGGCACCACCGGGGACCCGCGCGTCGCGGTCCTCACGCACGATGCCGTGCGGGCCAGTGCGCTCGCCTCGACCGCGCGCCTCGGGGTCCGCGACGGCGACGGGTGGCTGGCGTGCCTGCCGCCCTCGCACGTGGGAGGACTCGCGGTGGTCACCCGTGCCCTCGTCACCGCGACCCCCCTCATCACCGTTCCCCGGTTCACGCCCGAGGCCTGCACCGATGCCGTGCGGGCAGGTGCGACCCTGGTGTCCCTCGTGGCCACCGCACTCGCGCGCATCGAGCCCTCGCTCTTCCGCACGATCGTTCTCGGGGGTTCGCGGCCGCCCGTGGACCTGCCCGACAACGTCGTCACCACCTACGGCATGACCGAGACCGGGAGCGGTGTCGTCTACGACGGCATCCCGCTCGAGGGCGTCGAGGTGGACGTGCGGGACGGTGTCGTCTTCCTGCGGGGTCCGATGCTGTTGCGCGGATGGCGCGACGGATCGGCGGCTCTCGATTCGGACGGCTGGCTGCGCACCGGTGATCTCGGCGGCTGGCAGGGTGGTCGCCTCGTCGTCGACGGACGCGAGGGCGACCTCATCGTCACTGGTGGGGAGAAGGTGTGGCCCTCCGTCGTCGAGGACGCCCTCGCCGACATTGAAGGCATCGCCGACGCGTGCGTGGCAGGGGTCCCCGACCCCGAATGGGGTCACGCGGTGCACGCATGGATCGTCGTCTCGCCCGGACACGAACCGCGGATCGCAGATATCCGCGCGCACGTGAAGGAGACGCTGCCACCGTGGTGCGCCCCCCGCCAGGTGCACATCGTGGAGGAGATCCCTCGGACGGCGTTGGGCAAACCGCGACGGACGGAACTCGTCGGGAGCCTCGACCGATGAGCGACCGCCTGCCGGGCGCCTACTGGCGCCAGTTCACCGCGAGCCTCGTCTCGAACCTCGGTGACGGCGTGAACGCAGCCGCGATGCCGTTGCTGGCGGTGACCCTCACCGATGACACGCGTCTCGTCGCTGCAGTCACCTTCGCCGCGACGCTGCCGTACCTGCTCCTCTCACTCCCGGCCGGGGTGTGGATCGACCGATGGAACCGCCGCACCGTGATGGTGACCGCCAACGGCATGCGGGCCCTGCTCTTCGGTGGCATCGCCCTGCTCGTCGCACTCGACCTGCTCGGCATCTGGCTCCTGCTCACCTTCCTCTTCCTCGCCGGGTGCGCCGAGGTCTTCTTCGACATGACCGCACAGGCGTTCCTCCCCGCCGTCGTGGAGCCGGAACAACTCCACCGCGCCAACGGGCTCCTCTACGCGGTCGAGGTCGTGTTCAACTCCTTCGTGGGTCTCCCTGCCGGGGCGTGGCTCTTCGTCGTGGCGGCCGCCGTGCCGTTCGGCATCAACGGATTCTCCTTCGCTCTCGCCGCGCTCCTCGTGGCCGGCGTGCGACTGCGCCCGGGGGTGACCGCCGCCCCCGGCAGGGCACGGGAGGAGCGCGCCGGTTTCGTCACCGACCTCGTCGTGGGTCTCCGATGGCTCTGGCGCCACCGTATCCTGCGGACACTCGCCATCCTGCTGGGCGTGACGAACATGGCCATGACGTTCGGCGAGGCCATCTTCGTCAAGTTCGCCTTCGCCTACCTCGGGGTCGGACCCCGGGGATACGGCCTGCTCCTCGCTGCGATGTCGCTCGGCGCCATCGTCGGGGGCCT
>JBDLRG010000224.1:0-2704 GCA_039800125.1 Actinomycetota bacterium | reverse complement strand
TCGCAACCGATGGGCTTCTGGAGTCCGCACTCGTTGTGCCAGGACGCGCGACGGCACGGGGTGATCGTGCGCTCGCCCGACCTGCACGCGTCGCGTGTGGGGGCCTCGCTCGAACCCGACCCGGCGAGCGAGGGAGGCCTCGCCGTGCGCCTCGGGCTCGGCTCGGTGCGCGGGCTCGGTGACGATCTCGCGGCGCGCATCGTCGAGGCCGCCCCGTTCGTCTCGATCGAGGATCTCGTGCGTCGCGTTCCCGAGGTGCAGCTGCCACACCTCGAGGCACTCGCCACGGCAGGCGCGTTCGGGGAGTGCCTCGGGCTCGAGCGCCGGGCTGCGCTGTGGGCAGTGGGTGCAGCGTCGCAGTCGCGCCCCGACCGGCTCGAGGGGGTGATCACCGGCCAGCGCGCGCCGACCCTCCCGGGGATGGATCCGGTCGAGGTCGCCATCGCCGACCTGTGGGCGACGGGTGTCGCTCCCGACGGTCATCCGACGCGGTTCCTGCGCGACGACCTCGAGCAACGCGGCGTGGTGCCGGCCACGCGGTTGGCGAGCATCGAGCCGGGCGGCCGTGTGCTGGTGGCCGGGGTGGTCACCCATCGTCAGCGGCCGATGACGGCGCAGGGCACGATGTTCATGAACCTCGAGGACGAGACCGGCCTGATCAACGTCGTCGTCTCCAAGGGGTGCTGGGAGCGTCACCGGCGCGATGCGCGAGGTGCAGCGGCCTTGCTGGTGCGCGGTCGGCTCGAGAGCAGCGAGGGCGTGATCAACGTGGTGGCAGAGGTGCTCACTCCGCTCCCCGTCCCGGCAGCACTCACCAGCCGCGACTTCCGTTGATACATGCGTTCGGGTCAGCGGCGCGAGGCGACGTAGGCGCCACCGAGGGCCACGGCACAACCGAGCACCGAGAGGGCGACCACGCTCTCACCACGGACGACGGCGCCGAGCAGGAGCGACACGACCGGGATGAGGTACACGCTCGCCGAGGCCCGGCTGCTGCCGAGTCGACCGGCGTTGTCGGCCATCGCTACGTAGGCGACGGCGGTGCCGAGGCTGCCGAGGCCGACCATCGCCGCCATCGCCGGCCAGGTGAACTCGACGTCACCGAGGGAGGGGAGGGCGAAGGGTGTCGTGATGCAGACGGCCACCAGCTGCACCCTCCACATCAGTACGAGGGCGCCGTACTTCTGCTGCAGCGGGACGGCCACGTTGAGGGCGAAGCCGTAGAAGACGAGGGCGAGGAAGATGAGGCCGATGCCGCCCCACGAGTTCTCGCCCCCACCCGACGGCAGGGCGATGAGCACGACGCCGGCGAAGCCGATCGCCAGGCCGAGCAGTCGTTGGCGTGAGGGCATCGAGCGGGCCATCGCCGCAGCGACCGTGGTGACGAATATCGGGGTGGCCCCGTTGAGCATCCCGGTCACCGACGACGAGACGGTCTCCTCGGCGAACGGGAACAGCGAGAGCGGGATGGCCATCCAGATCGTGCCGAGCAGGAGGACACGCGGCCAGTCGGAGCGCTCGATGCGCTGGCGACGGACGGCGGGGAACATCGCGAGGGTGAGGAACCCGAGGGCAACGCGCAGTGGGGTGATGACGATCGCCGGGAAGGCCTCGAGGCCCTCGGCGATGAAATAGAACGAGGTGCCCCAGACGATGCCGGGCACCGCCCAACGGACCCAGTCGAGTGGGCTCAGGTGCTGCTCGCTCATCGGGGCCGCTGCAGGAGGGTGCGGAGGCGGGCGTCGGGCTCGGGCCGTGCGCCGAGGTGCTCGATGACCCACGCCGAGATCGAGGTGGCGAACCGGGCTGCCTCCACCGCGTCGCGGCTGTGGAGGTAGTGGGCGAGGAAGCCACCGGCGAACGAGTCGCCCGCTCCGGTCGCGTCGACGAGGTTGTTGGTGCCGGCCGGGATGTGGGTGGCGTGTCCGTTCTCGTACACGAGTGCCCCTGCTGCGTCGAGCTTGAGCATCACGAGCGCCCCTCGGTAGAGCTCGGCGAGAGCAGCGGCGATCTCCTGCGGATCGGTGAGCCCGCCCGTGAGCATCGAGCCCTCCTCCTTGTTCGGCAAGAGGATGTCGATGCCGAGGTCCTGGGTGACGGCGAGGAACTGGGGCACGCCCATCTCGCCGATCATCTGGAACGAGCCCGGGTCGAACGAGAGAGTGGCGCCGGCGTCGCGAGCCGTGAGCGCCGCCGCGCGGGCCGCTGCACGCGGGGGATCGACGAAGAACGACCACGCCGTCATGTGCAGGTGGGCGGCCGTGCGGATCGCGGTGCGCGGCAGTTCCTGGGGCATCAGGTAGAAGTCGGCGCCGTGGCCCGAGACCATCGAGCGCTCGCCGGTGTGGTCGACGAACACGGCGACCGATCCGGTCAGGTGGGCGTCGGTCTCGATGAGGTGCGCCTCCACCTGTTCGCGCTGGAGATCCTCGAGGGCGAGTTGGCCCATCCGGTCGCGACCGATCTTGCCGACGAAGCGAGTGGGCTGACCGGCCCGACTCGCCCACACGGCCACGTTGGCCGCACTCCCACCAGGCGTGAGCATGACCTCGCCAAAGGTGTCGCCACCACGCAACAGTTCGCTGTTCGTGCGGATGAGCACGTCCCACGCGAAGTCACCGACGACGCACATCGGAGCCGTGACAGGGCTGTTCACGGCGCGCACGGTAACAGCGGCCGCCGTGGTTCGCTCGGGCGGTCAGGG
>JBDLRG010000223.1:0-17655 GCA_039800125.1 Actinomycetota bacterium | reverse complement strand
ATCGGGCCGTTCCGAGCCGCGAGTGCCGGGCTCACACTCGGCGCCGTCTTCATGGTCCTCTACGGCGTGCTGCCGTTCCCCCTCGTCATGCTCGGGTTCGGCCTGCTCCACGGCATCGTCGACGGCATGACCGTCACGGGCGGTTCTGCCGCCGTGGCCATGACCGCACCGCCGCACCGCCTCGCCTCGGCCCAGGGTCTCATGGGCGGGGTGCAGACGCTCACCGGCGGTTTGACGGCGGTCGCGGCCGGAGCCTCCTACGAGGCCTTCGGTCGGACCCCCACCTTCCTCGTCACGGCGGGAGTGATGGTCGTGCTCGTGTGGACCGGGGTCTGGCTCGCCCGCACCAGTTGGGGTCTGCGCGGCGCACCGGCGGTCGCCGCCGCCGCGCCGGTCGACTGAGTCAGGCCAACCAACCGCCGTCGACGACGAACTCGGAGCCCGTCGAGTACGAGCTCTCGTCACCGGCCAGATACAGCGCCAGTCGCGCCACCTCCTCGGGCTCGGCCTCGCGCCCGACCGGGATGCGCGTGCGCACCGCCTCGCGCACGCCCTCGCCGGCTTCGGAGAACGTGCGCAGCATCGGGGTGTCGATGATGCCGGGATGGATCGAGTTCACGCGCACGCCGGTGGCGGCGAGTTCCTTGGCCACGCCCCTCGTCATCCCCCGCACCGCCCACTTCGAGGCACCGTAAGCGAGGAAACCAGGTGTGCCGCTCATGCCCGCGACCGAGGAGATGTTGATGATGCTCCCCGATCCGCGCTGCACCATGTGTCCGGCCACCGCCTTCATGCCGAGGAAGACACCGACCTGGTTGATCCCGATCGTGCGCATGTAGGACTCGAGCGTCGTGTCCATGATCGATCCCTGCTCGAAGATGCCCGCGTTGTTCACCAACACGTCGATCCGACCGAACGTGGCGATGGCCGCGTCGGTCGCGGCGGCCCAATCTTCCTCGCTCGTCACATCGTGCCGCACGAAGATGCACCGCGATCCGTCCGCCGAGATCGACTCCGCGGTGGCACGACCCTGTTCCTCGAGCACGTCGGTGATGACGACACGGGCTCCCTCGTCGACGAAGAGTCGTGCCTCGGCCGCGCCCATGCCGCGCGCGGCCCCGGTGATGAGGGCGACCTTGCCCGCGAGACGTCCGTTTTCCATGGCCGAGTTCTACACCTCGGCGGACCCCGTCGGGGACTCCGACCGCACCTGCCACAGCAGGCGCGCGGCCACCGTCACGAGCAGTGCGGCGAAGAGCACGTTCGAGGTGCGGTCCGACATCACGGTCGACAGCCAGCCACCCACCACCGCGAAACCGACGCCCCCGAGACCCACGACGGCCGCCGCCCGCAGGTCGGTGTTGTTGTTGCGCCGGTTGCGCAGGGTTCCCATGATCGAGGTGGGGATGATGACGGCCACCGACGTGCCCTTGGCGAGGGACGGGGGGAGCGACAGGGCCAGCATCATCGCCGGCACCATCACCACTCCCCCACCCACCCCGAGCAGGCCGGCGAGGGTGCCGGTTGCGAGGCCGATGGCGACGAGCACGATCGCCGAGACGACGGTGAGTGTCGTGCGACCGCCGCCGCTCGATTGGGAGAACAACCGCACCGCTGTGACCACGAGCAGGGCGGAGAACCCCAGTGCCAGTGCCCGATGGGACACCACGTGGAGGAGTCGGGTCCCGAGGACCGCGCCGACAACGGCGCCGATCGACAGCCAGAGGGCGACGGGCCAGTCCACGTTCGACTGCGCCCAGTAGGTGAACAGCGAGGACACCGAGATCGGCAGCACGGCGGCGAGTGACGTCCCGTGGGCCATGCGCTGCTCCATCCCCGCCAGGAACACGAGACCGGGCACCACGAGGATGCCCCCGCCCACGCCGAACATCCCCGACAGCAGACCCGCCCCCACGCCCACGAGGGCGATGCGGACGAGGTCGAGGGGCGGCTTCTCGGTGGTCATGGACGTCCTTTCGCCGGGTGACCATGCTCGCACAACGGGCGCGTGCCTACGCTCTCCCGGTGGCTTCACGCCGTGGGGGACGGGTCGGATCGCGCCGGACGGGTGTGCTGCTCGTCTGCGTCGCGGCACTCGTCGGATGCTCACCCGCGGACGACGTCGGCGACGCCCTCGTCCCCGCAGGGATCCTCGCGCGTCTCGACGCCTGGTGCGACGGGCCCGGGACCCCGGGTCTCGGCGGCGGGACGCTGTGCATCGACAACGGCTTCCGCCTCAACCGCGACGACTTCTCGTTCACCAACTGGGGACGCTCGACCGGTGCGGACGGCAACGTGACGGTGCAGACGCTCGTCGATCTCTTCGGCAGTGACGCCGTCTGCAGCGACGTCTCCCCGGGAACCTGCACCCCCCGGCCGGCGGCGGTGCAGATGCTGGAGGAATGGAACAACGCCCTCTCCGGCGGACGATGCGAGGGGATGGCGGCGATGTCCGTGCGCTTCCACCTCGGTCTCGAACAGCCCGTGGTCTGGGGAGAGGACGCGGTCGACGCGGTGGATCTCGAGGCCGAAGACCCGGTCCTGCAATCGGGGCTCGTCTACTGGTGGGCCACCCAGTTCACTCCGGAGGTGGCCTCACGTGCCGCGGCATCGCGCGCCAAACCACCGCTCGTGCTCGTGGAGGAACTCGTGCGCGGACTCGCCGACGACGCGGGGATGACGCTCGGGCTCTACGCCGAGGGAGCGGGACATGCGGTCGTGCCCTTCGCCGTCACCCGTCGCGACGACGTCTTCGTCGTCCACGTCGCCGACAACAACGCCCCGGGTGAGCGACGCGAGGTGCTCGTTGCCCGCGACGGGACCTGGTCGTATCCGCGGGCGGCGCGCAACGCCGACGGTTCGTGGCGCGAATGGACGGGCGGCGCGGGCACGTTCGAGTTGACGCCGATCTCGGCCCGGAGCGGTCCTTTCACCTGCCTGCCCTGCTCATCCGCGAAGGGAAGCGGCACCACCGTCGTCACACTCGCCTCGCGCGATCCGCTCGCGGCGGGACGTCTCGTCATCGACACCGATGCCGGCACCGTCGAGACGGGCACCGGGGAACCGCCGGGAATCCCCGGAGCGAGCGTGCGCACGGGAAAGGGCGGCGAGTCCTTCGTCGAGGTCGAACTGCCCGCGAACATCGGTGAGGCGCGGATCTCGGTCCTGTCCGCCACCGGTGGCGCCGTCACGGGGGACGTCGTGCTCACGGTGCGGCGCGCCGACCGACCCGCGGTGCTCGTCGCCGGTGATCTCTCCCGCGACACCGGCACGACGGGTCACCCCGCGGTCGTGATGGACGGCGACGTCCTCGTCGTCACCGCGCCGGACGATGCCACGGCCCGGGTGAGCATCGCCGACGGCACGCGCCTGGCGCGCACGGACCTTGCGGCGGGACACTCCCTCCTCGTCGATGGCGGCGCGGGTGTTCCCCTCACGGTGGATGCGCGCGACCGGGACGGACGCACGACGGGTCGGGCCACGCTCGAGCCGACGCCGCCCCGAGGGACCTACCTCACCTCGCTCGAATCCGGCGCCGACGGCCTCCGTGTCGAGTCTCGCCCGGCCGATGCCGTGCGCATCGACGAGGGCGACGGTGACGGACCGACGGTCCCCCCGCGCGAGCCGCCCACCATCGAGATCACCGCACCCGACTAGGGCGCGCCGTTCACCCCCGGAAGGCGGGCAGGACCTCGGCGGTGATGCGTGCGTAGGACTCGGCGCGTTCGGCGACCGAGCCCCCGAGAGTGAAATCGGGGAAGCACACCTCGTCGAAGCCGAGATCGCGGTAGCGACCTAGTGCGTCGATGATGGCCGCCGGGCCGCCCACCACGGAACGATCCGCGGGCACCACGGCGCGAAGGTCGGCCGCCGCCTTGTCATCGTCGACGAGGAAGAACAACGCCTGCACGGACCGGCGCACCGTCGAGGGATCACGCCCCTCTTTCTCGCACGCCACCCGCAGGCGTTCCACCACCGGGGCGGCCGCCTCGGGGGCGCCCCACGTGTTCCACTCGGACGCGAACCGTGCGGTGAGCCGCAGCATGCGGGGGCTTCCCGTGCCCACGAGGATCGGCAGGGGATCCTGGACGGGCTTCGGGTCGCACGGAGCGTCGGTGACGGTGAAGTGCCTCCCGGCGAACGTCGTGGTGTCCCCGGAGAGCATCCCGGACACGATCTCGATGGCTTCGGCGAAGCGATCGACCCGCGCCGCCGGCTCGAACAGGTCGATGCCGAAGGCCCGGTGTTCGTTCACCTGCCAGCCCGCGCCCATGCCGAGCACGAAGCGTCCGTTGCTGATGCGGTCGATCGTCGCGGCCCGATTGGCGATGAGGGCCGGATGGTTCATCGTGGTGGGGGTGACGAGGGAACCGAGACGGATGCGTCGCGTCACCGCGGCGAGGGCCGAGAGCACGGCGACGCACTCGTGTAAGTCCCCCCTGGCCGTCGCGTCGTCGGCGGTGTTGGGCATGTAGTGGTCGGCGTACCAGAGGCCGTCCCAGCCGTCGCGTTCGATCGCGGATGCCAGGTCGCGCACCTCGTCCCAGGCGCGTTCGGAGTTCGGCCAGACGGAGAACTTCATGTCGATTCCTCCCGGGTCCCCATCAACTCGGGCCGTCGAACATGCCCCGGTACGAGACGGGGCGGGTCGGCGTCGTCTCGCCCTCGTAGCGGTTGATCTCGGCACGGGCCACCACTCCCCAGTGCACCTCATCGGGGCCGTCGGCGAGTCGCAGCGTGCGCTGGCTCGCATACATGCGCGCGAGCGGCGTCCACTGCGAGACCCCGGTTCCACCGTGCATCTGGATCGCCTCGTCGATGATCGCGCAGGTGCGGATGGGGACCATCGCCTTGATGGCGCTCACCCACACGCGGGCCTCGGCGTTGCCCAGCGTGTCCATGGCCTTGGCGGCCCGCAGCACCATGAGCCGGCAGGCCTCGATCTCGATGCGCGCCTTGGCGATGACCTCGGGATTCTTGCCGAGGCGCACGATCGGCCGGCCGAAGGCCTCACGAGTGAGACCGCGACGGATCATCAGCTCGAGTGCGCGCTCGGCGGCACCGATCGAACGCATGCAATGGTGGATTCGGCCCGGACCGAGACGCACCTGGGATATCTCGAAGCCGCGACCCTCCCCGAGGAGCACGTTCTCCTTCGGCACGCGCACGTCGTCGAAACGGAGGTGCATGTGACCGTGCGGAGCGTCGTCCTCGCCGAAGACCTCCATGGCACCGACGATGCGGACCCCGGGGGTGTCCATGGGTACGAGGATCTGGGAGTGCTTGCGGCTCGGGGGCCCGTCGGGACTCGTGAGCACCATGACGATCATGACCTTGCACCGCGGATCCCCGGCACCCGAGATGTAGTACTTCTCGCCGTTGATGACCCACTCGTCGCCGTCGAGTTCCGCGCGACACTGGAGATTCTTGGCGTCCGACGAGGCGACATCGGGCTCGGTCATCGCGTAGGCGGATCGGATCTCGCCGTTGAGCAGCGGGACGAGCCACTTCTCCTTCTGCTCCTTCGTGCCGACCCGCTCGAGAACCTCCATGTTGCCGGTGTCGGGCGCCGAGCAGTTGAGGCACTCGGACGCCAGCGGGTTCTTCCCGAGTTCGACGGCGATGTAGGCGTAATCGAGGTTCGACAGGCCCTCGCCCGTCTCGGAGTTCGGAAGGAAGAAGTTCCACAGACCCTGCGCCTTGGCCCTGGACTTCACGGATTCGAGGAGATCCAGCTGCTCGGGCGTGTAGGACCAGCGATCGGCCCGACCCTCGCCGAGCGCGTAGAAGCGGTCGGTGACGGGCTCCACTTCCTCGGCGATGAACCTCTTCACCGCAGTGAAGAGCGGAATCACCTTCTCGGACATGGCGAGATTGAGGGCGTCGTCGGTCTCGACCCCCGAGTGCATTCCCGGCTTGGGCATGGCCCCTCCTTGACGTCGCATCGGGACCCGGCTGTGCGGACCCCGCTTCGTCGACCCTAGTTCGCGGGACCGGAGCGACCGTCAGGGGACCCCGCGACCGGCACCTCACTAGTGTCGTGCGGACGGCGAGGGGAGGAAATCGACGTGACGACGACAGGGACCGGCCCGAAGCCCGCATCCGGGCACACGCGCGCACGCAACGCGGCGGCCACGACCCCCGTCGATGACGGCGACTTCCTTCGCGCTCGGCGCGGATTCATCGCCGCGCTCGCCGACACCCGCATCTCCGACGCCGAGGGTCGCAGGGTGCACGACATCGGCGAGCACGACTTCCTGTTCGGTGACGATCCCGCCCCCGACACCGTGCATCCCAGCCTGTGGCGCCACGCGCGCCTCAACGCCCACCACGGCCTCTTCGAGGTGGCACCCGGCGTGTGGCAGGTGCGCGGTTACGACATCTCGAACGTCACGTTCATCGAGGGGCGAGAGGGCTGGATCGTCATCGATCCGCTCACGAACGAGAACACCGCCCGTGCCGCCCTCGGACTCGTCTCGGAGCACGTCGGCAGTCGACCGGTCACCGCGGTGATCTACACGCATTCGCATGCCGACCACTTCGGCGGGATCCTCGGCGTGACGACACAGGAGGACGTCGACGCCGGGAGGTGCCGCATCATCGCCCCCGTCGGCTTCCTGCAGGAGACCGTCGGGGAGAACGTCATCGCCGGTCCCGCGATGTACCGACGCGCTTCGTACCAGTTCGGACCGTTGCTGCCCGCGTCCCCCACCGGACACGTCGACTCGGGCCTCGGGAACTCGACACCCGTCGGGGCTCCGGGTCTCATCGCCCCCACCGAGGACATCGTGCGCACGGGTCAGGTCCTCGAGGTCGACGGGGTGCGCATCGAGTTCCAATTGACGCCGGAGACCGAGGCACCGGCGGAGATGAACTTCTTCTTCCCCGACCGGGGCTGGCTGTGCATGGCGGAGAACTGCTCGCACACGATGCACAACCTCGTGCCCATCCGCGGGGCGCTCGTGCGCAACGCGCTCGCCTGGTCGAAGTACATCGACGAGGCCATCCGGCTCTTCGGTGCGCGCACAGAGACCTGCTTCACCTCGCACAACTGGCCGAGATGGGGCAACGACGACATCATCGGATTCCTCACGCTGCAGCGCGACCTCTACAAGTGGATGCACGACCAGACCATGCGGCTGGCCAACAAGGGTCTCGTTCCCACGGAGATCTCCGAGGAACTCGTCCTGCCCGAGGAGTTCCTCGCCCACGACCACACGCGGGGCTACTACGGCGATCTCGTGCACAACTCGAAGGCGGTGTACCAGCGCTACCTCTCCTATTACGACGGGAACCCGGCGAATCTCCACCGCCTGCCACCGGTCGAGGCCGGGCGACGGTGGGTCGAGCTCGCCGGGGGTCCCGACGCCCTCCTCTCCGCGGGGCGCCGCGCCTTCGAGGACGGCGACTACCGCTGGGCCGCCGAGGTCCTCAACCATCTGGTCTTCGCCGATCCCTCCCTCGTCGCCGCGCGCGAACTGCAGGCCGACGTGCTCGAACAGCTCGGATACCAGGCGGAGTCCTCGACCTTCCGCAACGCCTACCTCATGGGTGCCCAGGAACTGCGCAAGGGTCCGCCCCGAGCCGCGGGATCGCCGGTTCGCGGTCGCGGTCTCCTCATGGCGATGACCGTGGAGCAGGTCTTCGACACACTCGCGGTGAGGCTCATGTCGGAGAACCTCGGTGGCGTGGCGGTCGCCACCGACTGGGTCTTCACCGACACCGGGGAGCGATGGACGGTGGGCATCTCGAACCGCACGCTCTTCGCGTCACCCGACAGCACCCACCCGGCACCCGACGCCACGGTAACTCTGACGCGATCCGTGCTGCTGGCGGTCATCGTGCAGGACACGACGTTCGTCGACGCGATGGCCGGCGGGCGCATCACCGTCGACGGCGATGCGGCGGCGTTGCTGCACATCTTCGGCAATCTGGACGTCTTCACCGGCGCCTTCCCCATCGTCGAACCCTGAGGAGGATGACGTGGCACATCCCGTGACCGCACCGGCCATGCAGCGGGCCCTGCGCCTGCTCCAACAGCGCGTGGCGCCCGCCGTCTTGGTCTCACCGATCGACTTCGAGGTGCACGCCACCGACGAGTGGTTCGAGTCCCCGGGATACGACGTCGCCACCTCCTCGCCGCTCGCACCGTTCACGCTCGGGTCGAAGTGGGGGCGACCGTGGCACACGCGCTGGTTCCGACTGCGGGCCGTCGTACCCGCGGCCATCGCCGAGGAGGACCTCGTCGCCCACGTCGACCTCGGCTTCATCGGCCGCGGTGACGGCTTCGAGGTGGAGGCCCTGGCATGGATCGACGGCCGCATCGTGCAGGCCGTGCAACCGGACCGCCGCCTCGTGCCGCTCGGTCGGCGCGCCGCTGGAGAGGCCATCGAGATCTGGCTGGAGGCGGCCGCCACCCCGATCATCGCCGGTCACGAGTTCGGCTACGGCCCCACCCCGATGGGTGACCCCGCCACGGCACCCGCGGCACCGATCTACCGACTGCGCACGGCGCGCCTCGCCGGGCACGACGCGGGACTCGCCGAACTCGAACTCGTCCTCCACGCCGCGATCGACCTCACCATGGACCTCCCCGAGAACGCCCCGCAGAGGGCGCGTCTCTTCGCGGCACTCGAGAGGTGCGGCACCGCCTTCGACGTGAACAGGCCGCGGGAGAGTGCCGCCGCCGCACTCGATGCCCTGCGGCCCGTGATGTCGGCCGGCAACGGTCCGGGGGCGCACCGCATCGTCGCCACCGGTCACGCCCACCTCGACACCGCCTGGCTGTGGCCGATCCGCGAGACCCGCCGCAAGGCGGTGCGCACCTTCGCCAACGCCGTCGGGCTGTTGGAGGAGAACCCCGACTTCGTCTACTGCCACAGCCAGGCTCAGCACTACGCCTGGGTCGCCGAGGACGCGCCGGACCTGTTCGCCCGCGTGCGCGAGTTCGTGGACGAGGGACGCTGGGAGGTCGTGGGCGGAATGTGGGTCGAGACCGACCTCAACCTGCCCGACGGGGAGAGCCTCCTTCGCCAGCTCGTCAAGGGTCAGGCGGCGTTTAGCGGATGGTTCGGAGCGAGGTGCACGGGGGCCTTCCTGCCCGACGACTTCGGCTATCCCGCCGCCCTTCCCCAGATCGTCGCCGAGGGCGGGTGCTCGTGGTTCTTCACCCAGAAGCTCAGCTGGAACGAGACGAACAGGTTCCCGCACCATTCCTTCTGGTGGGAAGGACTCGACGGCACGTCCGTCTATGCGCACTTCAGCCCGGTCGACACCTACAACGCGATCATGAACCCCTCGCAGCTGCGCTTCGCCGAACGCAACTACGCGGACCACGCGGCATCGGATTCCTCGCTCGTGCTCTTCGGCCATGGCGACGGCGGGGGCGGTCCCACCCGCGAGATGATCGCCCGCGCGCGACTGGCCGCCGACCTCGAGGGCGTTCCACGCGTGTCGATGGGGCGCGTCGACGGCTTCTTCACCGACGCGCTCGCGGCACACGGTCCCGGCGCACCTCGCTGGGTGGGCGAGATGTACTTCGAGAAGCACCGCGGCACCTACAGCACGCAACTGGGGACGAAGCAAGGCAACCGCACGAGCGAACGCCTCCTCCACGAGGTCGAACTGTGGGCCGCGGCCGCCGGCCGCGATGTTCCCGGGCTCGACACGCTGTGGAAGAGGGTTCTCACCCAGCAGTTCCACGACATCATCCCGGGATCCTCCATCGCCTGGGTGCACGACGACGCGGAACAGGAACATCGCGAGGTCGCCGCGGCCTGCGAGAAGGTTCTCGGCGAGCTGCTCTCGCCGGTCGGCGACGCCGCACCGCACGCGGTCAACCCCTCGTCCGTGCGGTTCACGGGGGTCGTCGAGTTCGACGGCGCGCCCGCATGGACCGAGGTGCCGGCGTTCTCGTGGGCGCCGGTGCACCGTGACCTGCCCCACGACGTGGCGCCCGTCGGGGTGCGACGCGAATCCGATGGTTCGTTCCTGCTCGACAACGGGACGATCTCGGCCCGCATCTCGGCCGAGGGCCACCTCGCCTCGCTCATCGGGCACGGGCGCGACGTGCTCGGGGGACGCGACGCACGTCTCGTTCTGAGGCCCGACACCCCGGCCGAATACGACGCCTGGGACATCGACCGCGCCGATGCCGACTCCCCGTCGGTGCCCGTGGAAGCAGTCGGTCCGCCGCGCATCGTCATCGAGCACCCCCTGCGCGTGGTGGTGGAGACCGACCTCGCGACGGAAACGTCGCGTTTCGTCCTGCGACACGTGCTCGATGCCGGCGCCGACCGGGTCGACATCGTCCTCGAGGCGTCGTGGCACGAATCGGAACGACGGCTCCAGTGGGTGCTGCCGGTCGACCTCCTCGCCCGCGAGGCGGTGATGGGGACGCAATTCGGTCACGTGCGTCGTCCGCGGCATGCGAACACCACGTGGGATCTCGCCCGCTTCGAGACGTGCGGACACAGATGGGCGGCATGCTCCGAACCCGCATTCGGTGCGGCGATCCTCGCCGACGGTCCGCGGGGCTACGACGTGCGCGGTGACGCGATGCGTCTCACGGTGCTGCGCTCACCGCGCTTCCCCGATCCCGAGGCCGACCGTGGAGAGCAGCGGATCGAATGGTCCGTGGCGCCGCTGCCCGGCGATCCCGTGCTCGCGGGCATCGAGGAGCGCGCCGCCTCGATGGCGTGTCCACCACGTGTCGTCCCCGGCACCCCGGCGGTCGCGCCGCCGGGCGTCGAGGTCCTCGCCCCCGGCGTGCTGGCGAGCGCGGTGAAGCCGGCCGAGGACGGTTCCGGCGACCTCGTCGTGCGCCTGTGGGAGACACGTGGCGCGCGCACGTCGGGCCGTCTCGTCGTGACCTCCCGGGCGGGTGGGGAACTCCGGCCCTGCACCGCCCTCGAGGATCCCGTCGGCGACCCCCTCGCTCTGCATCCCGACGGAGGTTGGACGGTGTCGCTCGATCCCTTCCGCATCCTCACGCTGCGCCTCACGGGGAACTGAGTGTCAGGGCGCGTACTCGTCGCGCAAGGCCTTCTTGAGCACCTTTCCGGTGGCGTTGCGCGGTAGTTCCTCCGAACGCCACAGCACGAGGCTCGGCACCTTGAAGGGGGCGAGTCGGGACGACAGATGGCCCAGCAGAGACTCCTCGTCGGCAGGTCCGTGTCCCGCCTCCGGGACGATCACCGCCACGACTTCCTCGCCGAGCACGGTGTGGGGGAGACCGATGACCGCGCAGTCGAGGACACTCGGATGCTCGAAGAGGACCGTCTCCACCTCGACGCAGTACACGTTCTCCCCTCCCCGCAGCACCATGTCCTTGATGCGGTCGACGACATAGAGGTACCCGTCCTCGTCGAGGTAACCGGCGTCACCGGTGCGGAACCATCCGCCGCCGAAGGCCTGCTCGGTTGCATCGGGCCGATTCCAGTAGCCGCGCACGTTGTTGGGACCCTGTATCCACACCTCACCCACGGCTCGCGGGGGCAGGGCGTCGCCGTCGGGACCGGCGATGCGCACATCGGTACCCACCGCGGGCAGCCCCACGCTGTCCTTGCGCGCGAAGTACGCCGCGCCCGAATTGGCCACCACTCCGCCGGTGGTCTCGGTGAGTCCGTACCCGTTCCCCGCACTCACCGTTCCCGAGAACTCGGTCTCGATGCGGGCGACGAGGTCCGGCGGGACGGGTGCTCCACCCTGGCTGATCGCCGTGAGACTCGACAGGTCGTGGCGGGCGAAGTCGGGATGCTCCATGAAGGTGCGCACGACGGTGGGAACCCCGCCGAGCGACGTCAGTCGGTGCCTCTCCACGAGGGCGAGGGCCTCACCGGCGTCCCACTTGTGCATCGTGGCGATGAGCGCACCGTTGCGGGTGTTCGAGATCATCCCGCACAGTCCCGCGATGTGGAAGAACGGGAAGGTGGAGAGCACGCGGGGGGCGGGCGGCGGCACCCCCGGCGTCGTGGGTGGCCAGTTGCCCGCCATGGCCTGGGCGAGGGCGGCGGAGAAGGACGAGTTCATGAAGTTCGTGACGTAGTTGCGCTGCGTCCCGAGCGCACCCTTGGGTCGACCCGTCGTGCCCGAGGTGTAGAAGATCGTCGCCGCATCGTCGGCTCCGGGTGCGGCGCTGGGCATCGCCGCATCAGGCCTCCCCGCGGCCTCCTCCCAGGCGACCGTCCCCGGTCGCGCCGGGGAACGCACGACGACCACGTTCTCCACGCCGGTCTCCGCGAGCATCCCGTCGTCCAGACGTCCGAGCCGCTCCCCGTCGAGCACCAGGGTGCGCGAGCCCGAATCCTCGATGGCGAAACGCAGTTCGTCGGTGACCCACCAGGCGTTGAGGCTGACGACGACGGCGCCGACGCACTGGGCGGCCCAGAAGGCGACGGCCCACTCCGGGTAGTTGCGCATCCCGATCGCCACCCGGTCACCCGCGCGCACACCGCATCCGATCATCCACGTCGCGAGGGAGCGCACCTGCGCATCGGCCTCGCCGTACGTCAGCACCTCGTCGCCGAAGACGAAGTAGGGCGCGTCACCCCGGCGTGCCGCGTCGAGCCACACCTCTCTCAGGGACACCGGCGCACGGCGGAAGACCCGCAGCGGTGCTCCATCGATGTCGCGCACCTCGAGCTCGAAGGGCGAACCCGCCCCCGTGAGCATCGAGATGGCCTCCCCCCTCGTGGCCATGGCGTCCGACCGTAGCAACACCTCGGCCGGGCCTGCTCACTCGGCGTGTCGTCCCCCACGACGATCGACGGCACGCATCATCACCGTCGACAGGTCCTTGCTCGAGAGTCCCGCCAACGTGGGCAGGACCCGGAGACGCACGTCGGGATCGGTGCTCGCGGGAACGTCGACCACGTGGGGAACGGCCACCACGGTGCACCCCGCCGCCAGGGCGGACGCCACGCCGGTCGGTGAGTCCTCGATGGCGAGACACTCCGCGGGGTCGACCCCGAGACGGCGCGCGGCGAGGAGATACGGCTCGGGGTGCGGCTTGCCCTGCTCGACGTCATCACCCACGACGACGGCATCGAAGGAACCGGCCGGCAGGGCGTCGACGACCTCACGGGCGAAGCGACGCCAGGACATCGTGACGAGGGCGGTGGGAACCGGGACCGCGCGCAGGTCGGCGAGCAGCTCGCGCGCACCGGGTCGCCACGGCACCTCGCGACGGATTCCCTCCACCACCCGGTCGAGGAGCATCTCGACGATCTCGTGGGGCTCGCGGTCGACGCCGCCGTGGAGCCGCATGTACCGCCCCGAGTCGAGCAGATCGGACCCCACGAGAGCGCGCGCATGATCGTCGGACCACGTTCCTCCGTGGCTCTCCACGATGTCGTACTCGGCGGCGATCCAGTAGGGCTCGGTGTCGACGATGGTGCCGTCCATGTCCCACAGGACCGCACGGGGAAGACGGCCGTCGGTCATGCAGGTTCCACGATACGGGTGCGTCGCTACAGTCGTCACGCATGCGCAGTGCCGTCCCCGTCCTCTTCTGCGTCGCCCTCGCATCGGTGACGACTGCCGGCTGCACCTCGGACGATGTCGACCCGGTGGTCCGCCGCGTGCCGCGCGTCCTCGGCTCGATTCCACACGACACCTCGGCCTTCACCCAGGGTCTCGAGATGCACGACGGCCTCCTGCTCGAGGGCACGGGACGGTACGGACTCTCGGATCGTCGCACCGTGGATCCCGACGACGGTTCCGTCGTCGCGAAGCTCCCGCTCCCCCCATCGCAGTTCGGCGAAGGCCTCACCGTCGCGGGTGACCGGGGATTCCATCTCACCTGGCGGGAGGGCATCGTCCACGTCTTCGACCCGGCATCGCTGGAGACGACCGGCATGTTCACCTATGCCGGCGAGGGATGGGGAATCTGCTGGGACGGCGAGCATCTCGTGATGAGCGACGGATCGTCGACGCTCGTGCGACGCGACCCGGTCGACTTCTCGGTGGTGTCCCGGATCGAGGTCGACCTGGAAGGACGTCCCGTGAAGCTCCTCAATGAGCTCGAGTGCACACCGGACCGCATCTGGGCAAATGTGTGGCAGACGGCGACGATCGTCGGCATAGACCCGCGCACGGGCCATGTGCGCGACGTCGTCGATGTCTCGTCCCTCGTGCCGCCCGATCTCGGACCGGACGCCGTCCTCAACGGCATCGCCCGCGACCCCGGCGATGGATCCTTCTGGCTCACGGGCAAGTTGTGGCCGACCATGTGGAGGGTGCGCCTCGACTGAGCGACCGCACCGCCCGGTCACACGCCCGTGGAAGACTGACCCCCGTGACAGATGTTCCCGTGTACCTCTCGCCCTCCTCCATCGGGACGTATCGGTCGTGCCCCCAGAAGTTCAAACTCTCTCGCATCGACCGCATCCCCGAACCCCCCACCTGGGCCACCCACCTCGGCACCTTCGTCCACGAGGTTCTCGAACACCTCTACCAGCAGCCCTCCGAGTCCCGCACCGTCGAGGGGCTGCGCACCCTCGCCGGGAGCCTGTGGACGGACAATGAATGGGAGTCCAAGGTCCTCTCCCTCGCCGAACGCAAGGGCGAGCCGCGCGACTTCAAGGTCGCGGCGTTCGCCTGCATGACGAACCTGTGGCAACTCGAGGATCCGTCCCGCACGGAGCTCGACGGCATGGAACACGAGGTGAATTGCGAGGTGGAGGGCGTCGCATTGAAGGGCTACATCGACCGATTCGTCTTCGACGACGACGGCACGGTCGTCATCTCGGACTACAAGACGGGAAAGGTGCCGAACCCCCGCTTCACCCCGGAGAACGACAAGTTCTTCCAGTTGCTCGCCTACGCGCTCATGCTCGACGCATCCGACCAGGAGACCACCTCGAAGGTGCAGCTCTACTACCTGAACGAGCCCGTCGTGCACGAACTCGAGGTCACCCCGCAGCGTCTCTCCGTCGCGACGGGCACCATCGTGGAGACCAAGGAAGCCGTCGACGCCTCGATGTCCTCCGGCGACTTCCACTGCAACGTCACGAAGTTGTGCGATTGGTGCCACTACAAGGCGACGAAGGTCTGCCCCGCCTTCTCCGGTTCCTGAGTCCCCGTCCCTGGTCGGGGGGCGTCGCCGCGATCAGGCGCGGTGGCCGTCGAACGCACCGACGAGACCCGTGGGGGCGTGCGGCCCGAACGCCAACTGCTCGAGAACGCCGATTCCCTCGCCGAGGTTCGAGTGCACCCTCGACAGCGTCTGCACGTGCACCATCGTCGGGTCCTCGCCGTTCACCGTCGTCAGGTCGATGGTCTCCCCCGCCACCTCGAGTTCGCCGTGGGCAGAGCCGTGTCCGAATGTCGGATGGGTGTAGCCGATGCCGCGCATGCGGAAGGTGAGCAGGGGTTCGAACTCGAGGGAGACCGGTTCGCCCGAGAGACGCCGGGTCGTGACGATCGCGCGCGAGATCTCCCGGGTGCCCGGCTTCCATGCCAGTTCATGGTCCCACCAGTTGAGGTGCTCGGCCGAGTCCTCGCCCCATGTCGGTGCGTCCGGTCCCGCGAGATGGGGGATGATGCGCGCGGTCGACATCCACCTGTGGCCGTCGGAGTTCTCGAAGGCAGCGACGTGGGTGCAGAAGCCGTCGAAGTGCAGCGGCGCCCAGAGCCAGAAGATCTGGCGTAGTGCCGGCGGCAGGTTGGTGGGAACGGGTGCGCCCACCCCCCTCGTTCCCCACGAGCGGTCGCGCACCCCGGGGACCTCGGCCGGGTCGAGGTCCACCGTGCGACCGTCCAGCGTGAGGCGTCCCGACCACCTGCCCCACTGCGTCAGGCGCGTCGCATCCATGGCCACGCGTCCGTCTCGCACGAGGGTCTGGCGGGGTTCCTCCACCGCGGGCGTCACCGCGTCGAAGACGACGTCGGCGCCGATGCCGTGGGGATTGCTCCCCACCTCGAGTCGCAGCCGCCGCAGTGGCTCGAGCACCGTCACCGAGATCGGTCCGATTCTCGTGGCACGCTCCGGCGTGATGCGCCCCGAGGCGAACACCGACCTCTGCACACCGTCCGACACGACGCTGAAGGCCGCGTCCACCACACCGCGGTTCGGGTAATGGCCCATTGCGGCGGCGAAGAACAGGTCACCGGAGCGCGTGTGGCCGTTGAAGAAGTAACGGTCGTAGTGATTGGGATCCGGCGAGGCCGTCTGTGCCATGGGCACCGGTGCCTGGTGCAGGGGAAAGTCGTCGTGCGGCGTGAGCATCGAATGTCACCGTACCCCTCGTGCTCGCGTACCCCGGATGCCGGGGCCGCCGATCAGGCGACCTCGACGAACACTTCGCAACGACGGTGCAGCGCGCGGCCCGTGGGGCTGTCCTGGCTCACTCCTTCGATGCGCTCCGAGTCGCCCTTGCCGAGGCGGCCGATGGAGCCCTCGCCCCTTCCGAGCTTGGTCTCCAACCGGGAGGCGAGGGCATCGGCGCGCTTGAGGCTGAGGGGTTGACGGGCACTGGCGGGGCCATCCGCCGAGGAGTGGCACACCACGACGACCTCGAGGTCGGGGCTGGTGATGGTGGGCACGAGTGCATCGATGGCTCGGAGAGACCGATCGGTCAGTTCCCAGGAGTCGGCGGCGAAGAGGACGTCATTGGGGATGGTCACGCGACGCATCGGCCTGTCCGTGTCGTAGCCGGGCAGATACCCCGCGTCGACCTGTTCGACGACGCTCGATGCCGTCGTCCACCAGAACTGGGGCGGATCGGTCTCGGGGATGCTGACCCCACCGAGCCCGTGGAAGCGCGAATCACCGGGACCCGCCGCCGGCCCCGACGGAGCAGGGATGCGCAGGCCGTTGGCCCAGGCCGCGTACCCGCCGCCGGCGAGCACGAGGATCACCATGGGCACCACGACCATCGCCGGCGAGAAGGATGAACCACGTCGACGACCGCGTCCACGGCGCGATCTGCGGCGCTTGCGATTGGCCACCGTCACCCTCCTTCGCTCAACGCAACATCGACGAACGTCGTGGTGGGCAGGCTAGTTCAGTCGTCGAGTCGCATGTACTCGACGGGACGCGGGATCTGATTGGTCGCGTCCTCGGCAAAGGTGACGAACATCCCGGACTCCGGGGCGAGGTCGTCACGGTCGACGATCTGGAAGTAATCGCGCAGGTCCGGCCATCCCATGTCGGGCATCTGCTGGCTGAGAATCCAATGACCCCCGTCCTGGGCCACGCCGATGATGTCGCTGTTGGCGGCCATGGCCGCGGCCGCGCCGGCGATGGTCAGGTTCCACACCGCTTCGGCTCGCTGGCGGTGCTCACCCACGATGTAGCGAGCCGCCTCGACCGCGGCGTTGTGGTCCTCGATGGCGTCGATGTCGGTGTTCAGCCAGATGTCCTCGGCATTGTCGACGGCGTCCTGGGTGAGCGCGATGTAGGTCTTGGCCGGATCGTGGTAGTACCACGACGCGGCGAACGAGCCGGCACCGATCATCACGGCCCACAGTCCGAAGGCCATGCCGACGAGGAGCGACTCCTCGGCGGAGCGGTAGATGGTGATCGCCACGCCGGCGATCGCCGAGGCGGTGATGAAGCCGTACATCACCCTTCGGTTGAGGGCCCGGCTTCGGTCGTCGAGCCCGAACACGGCCTCCACGACACGCTGGGCCTCGTCCTCCTCGAACTCGAGG
>JBDLRG010000222.1:0-8912 GCA_039800125.1 Actinomycetota bacterium | reverse complement strand
GACCTGCGCGACGAGATCCTCCAGACCGAACTGGACGCCATCACGCAACTCGACATCCCCCGCATCGGGCCGGTGGCGCGCGTCAACTCACCCGTCATCCCCACCTCGGAGGACGACGAGGCGATGCGGATACAAGAAGGGAAGCTGCGCTACTTCCGCTTCGATGCCGTCGACGGCACCTCGTACCGCGCCCTCACCGTGGTGGCCGGCGACGGTGTTCTCGTGCAGGTGGCCAAGGACCTCAGCATCGTCGACGACGCAGCACGGGGAATGCGCGCCTGGTTCCCCGCGTTCACCGCGCTCGCGGTGGGTCTGTCGGGTCTCGTGGGATGGTTCTTCGCCCGGCGCATCTCGGCGCCGCTCGAGGAACTCGCCGACACCGCCGACCGCATCGCGCGCACCCGCGACCCCGCCGAGCACATCGCCCATTCCGGCAGCGACGAGGTCGGACGGCTCTCGGGATCGTTCAACACCATGCTCGCCGCGCTGCGAGACAGCCTGGACCGCCAGCGACGCCTCGTCCAGGACGCGGGTCACGAGTTGCGCACGCCGCTGACCAGCCTGAGGGCCAACACCGAACTGCTCGACCGGGCCGACCTCGCCGGTCCCGAGCGCGACGCCGTCCTCGCCGACATGCGCGCCGAGATCGACGAACTCGTGTCGCTCGGCGCCGAGCTCAGCGCGTTGGCCTCCGACCAGACGACCGCCGAGGATCCCGTCGAATGCGACCTCGCCGAACTGGCCGAGGAGGTCGCGGCGCGGGCGAACCGCAGGGCGGGCGACACCGCACCGGTGTCCGTGCACGCGGGCGAGGGAACACGCGTGCGTGCGCGGGCCTTCCAGCTCGAGCGCGCGGTGACGAACCTCGTGGACAACGCGCTCAAGTTCGCCGGCAAGGACGCCCGCGTGGAGGTTCACGTGGGCGACGATCGCATCGAGGTGCGCGACAACGGGCCCGGCATCGCCGACGAGGACAAGCCCCGCGTGTGGGACCGCTTCTGGCGCTCCGAATCGGGTCGCGCCCTGCCGGGTTCCGGGCTCGGACTCGCGATCGTGCACCAGTTCGCCCTCGACCACGGCGCGCAGGCCTACGTGCTCGACAACGCCGGGGGCGGCGCCATCCTCGGCATCCGGTTCCCGCCCGCCGCGGACTGACTCACCCGCGGCGGGGTCGACGCATGCCGCGACGGTCCATCGACCGCTCGCGCTCGATGGTCTCCTCCTCGACGCTGAACTCCTCGGCGACGAGTCGACGCATCGACTCGAGCCGCTCCGGACGGATCCGGCCCTCCGCGATGGCGGCGTTCACCGCGCACCCCGGCTCGTCGGCGTGCTTGCAGTCCCGGAAGCGGCAATCATCGGCGGCGGCGAACACCTCCGGGAAGGCCATCTCGATGCCCCGGCCGCTCGTCCACAGGGTCACCGCGCGCAGTCCCGGGGTGTCGAGCAGCCAGGCACCCCACGGGAGCTCGATGAGCTCGGCCGCCACGGTGGTGTGACGGCCCCTCTGGTCGTCGTCGCGCACCTCCGCGGTGCGCTGCGCCTCGCGCCCGACGAGCGCGTTGACGAGGGTGGATTTCCCCGCCCCGCTCGCCCCGATGAGGGCCACGGTGGACCCGGAAGGCAACAGCGCACGGAGAGCGTCGAGCCCCTCCCCGGTGGCGGATGAGACCGCCAGGATCGCCACACCGACCGCGGTCCCGGCCAGCCGTTCGCGCACCTCGTCGACGTAGCCGGGATCCACGAGGTCGATCTTCGTGAGCACCACCACCGGATCCGCTCCCGAATCGAACGCCAGCACAAGTTCGCGCTCCAAGCGCCGTGGATTCGGTTCGACCGTCACGGCGTGCACGACGAAGACCGTGTCGATGTTGGCGGCCACCACCTGGCGCATCGCGCGCGCACCCTCGAACGAATTGCGCCGCGTGAGCGCGCTCGTGCGCTGCTCGACGGACGCGATGCGCTCGGCATCGGCGTCGAGCATCACGCGGTCGCCGACGGCCACGTCGGCCCCGATGTTGCGCACACGCGCGGTCGAGGTGTCGTCGAGCAGCACGGTGCTCCATCCCCGGTCGATGCGCACCACCCTGCCCGCGCGCGCACCGGGAGACTCCCACTGACGCCCTTCGGTGCCGTTTCCCATCGCTCCGCACGGTATCGTCGCCGTCCGTCGCGCGGGTGCAGCCGACCGTTTTCGGTGCCGCCGCTCCACATACCCTTGACTCGGTCGGGTCCCATCACCTAGCCATGAAACGCCATATGTCCAAGTACCTCGTCATCGTCGAATCCCCCGCCAAGGCAAAGACCATCGCCCAGTACCTCGGCCCGGATTACGACGTGCGTCCGTCGGTCGGGCACATCGCCGACCTGCCGAGCAAGGGGCTCGCGGTGGACGTCGAGAACGACTTCGCCCCCACCTACGAGCTCACCGAGCGCGGCCGCAAGGTGGTGCGCGAACTCAAGGATGCCCTCAAGTCCGCCGAGAAGCTCTACCTCGCGACGGACGAGGACCGCGAAGGAGAGGCCATCTCCTGGCACCTCCTCGAGCAGCTGAAGCCCAAGGTCCCGCACCACCGCATGGTCTTCCACGAGATCAACAAGAAGTCCATCCAGGAGGCCGTGGACAACCCGCGCGAGATCGATTACGGCCTCGTGGATGCCGCCGAGGCCCGCCGCGTGCTCGACCGCCTGTACGGCTACGAGGTCTCACCCGTCCTGTGGCGCCGGGTCAACCGGGGCCTCTCGGCGGGCCGCGTCCAGAGCCCGGCCCTGCGCCTCGTGGTGCAGCGCGAGCGGGAACGCATCGCCTTCCGTCTGGCCGAGTACCACTCCCTCCAGGCGGTCACGGCCACTTCCCCTTCGTTCACCGCCAAACTCATCTCCGTCGACGGCACCCGACTGGCCCAGGGCAAGGACTTCTCTCTCCTCGGCGAGGTGAACCCCGGGGTGCTCGTGCTCGATACCGCCCGGGCCACCGCCCTCCTCGAGGGGCTCACCGGGGCCGACCTCGTCGTGCGCTCGGTGGACGAGAAGCCCTACCGCTCCGCCCCCAAGGCGCCCTTCACCACGAGCACCCTGCAGCAGGAGGCGGGTCGCAAGTTGCGTCTCTCCAGCCGCCAGG
The DNA here is from genome assembly GCA_039800125.1 of Actinomycetota bacterium. Classification (GTDB taxonomy): domain Bacteria; phylum Actinomycetota; class Acidimicrobiia; order Acidimicrobiales; family Ilumatobacteraceae; genus UBA2093. The sequence continues at coordinate 5,791 of JBDLRG010000222.1, read as the reverse complement.
TGATGAGCGTGGCCCAGGGCCTCTATGAACGGGGATTCATCACCTACATGAGGACCGACTCGGTCACTCTGAGCACCGAGGCCATCGGGGAGATCCGCTCCCAGATCGCACATAGATATGGACAAGCCCACCTGCCGTCCGCCCCCCGCACCTGGTCGAACAAGGTCAAGAACGCCCAGGAGGCCCACGAGGCCATCCGGCCCGCCCTTCCCCTTCGTTCACCCGAGGACGTCGCCGGCGAGATCCGCGGCACGGACCTCAGCGTGTACCGCCTCATCTGGCAGCGAACACTCGCCTCGCAGATGGCGGACGCCACCGGTACCACGGTGAGCGTGCGTCTCGGTGCGCAGGCCCGCGACACGGCCGGGAGTGATTGCGAATTCTCCGCCAGCGGCACCACGATCACCTTCCAGGGGTACCGCCAGGCCTACGAGGAATCCCGTGACGAGGGCGAGGCCGACAGCGACACGGACGACGAGAACGCTCTTCTGCTGCCTCCCCTGACCCCGGGACAGAACGTACCGATTGCCGAATGGTCGCCGCTCTCGCATGCCACCACCCCGCCGCCCCGCTACACCGAGGCCTCGCTCGTCAAGGAACTCGAGGCCAAGGGCATCGGTCGACCCTCCACGTGGGCATCGATCATCTCCACCATGGTCGACCGCGGTCACTATCTGTGGAAGAAGGGCACGTCACTCGTGCCCACGTGGACGGCGTTCTCGGTGATCCGTCTGCTCGAGGACAACTTCGGTGACCTCGTGGACTACGACTTCACCGCCGGTGTCGACGAGGCCCTCGATGCCATCGCGCGCAGCGAGGTGCGCAAGGAGACTTGGCTGCGCGAGTTCTACTTCGGCGACGGCGAGCACAAGGGGCTGCACGACATCGTCGCCGCACGTCTCGACTCGATCGATGCGGCCCTCCTCAACACCTTCGAGATCGGAGTGCACCCGGAGCGCGGCGAGATGGTCATCGTCAAGCCCGGCCTCTACGGTCCCTACGTGCGCTGCGGCGAGGACACCGTCGGCGTCCCGGACTCGATGACACCCGACGAGTTGACCCTCGACGCCGCCGTCGCGCTCTTGGCCGCACCCAAGGGCGACGTGCCGATCGGGGAATGGGAGGGCCATCCCGTCTTCGCCAAGACGGGCCGCTACGGCCCCTACGTGCAATGGGGAACCATGGACGAACCGCCCGAGGGCATGGAGAAACCCAGGATGGTGTCCCTCTTCACCACGATGAACATCGAACGCATCACCATGCGGGATGCGCTCGACCTGTTGTCGCTGCCGCGCACCATCGGTGCCGATCCGGCCGACGGCGAGCTGATCACCGCCCAGAACGGCCGCTACGGCCCCTACATCAGCAAGGGCAAGGACAGCCGTTCCCTCCAGACCGAGGAGCAGTTGCTCGAGATCACCCTCGACGAAGCGCTCGCCATGCTCGCCCAGCCGCGCCAGTTCGGCCGTGGGCGTGCGGCTCCCAAACCGCCGTTGCGCGACTTCGGCACCGACCCCGGCACCGGCCTGCCCGTCGTGGGCAAGGAGGGCAAGTTCGGCGACTACGTCACCGACGGCGAGGTGAACGCCGGTCTGACCCGTGGCGATCGCATGGAGTCGATGACGAACGAACGTGCCTTCGAGCTTCTGCAATTGCGTCGCGACTACATCGCCGAGAACGGCGGACCCAAGAAGAAGAAGAAGGCCGGCGGACGGGGAGCGTCCGCGAAGAAGAAGACGACCAAGAAAGCGACGGCGAAGAAGGCCGCCGTGAAGAAGACGGTTGCCAAGAAAGCACCGGCGAAGAAGGCGGCTGCCAAGAAGGCCGCGTCGAAGAAGAGCGTCGTGACCGATGTCGGGGCCGACGACACGAACCCTGCCCCCGACGACTCCGGGCCCGACACTCCGTGAGCGGGCCGCTCTACGTCGCGCTCGAGGGGGTGGAGGGGTGCGGCAAGAGCACCCATGCGCGTCGCCTCGCCGACCGGCTCGGAGCCGTCGTCACGCGCGAACCGGGCGGCACCCGCATCGGGGCCCTGCTGCGCGACATCCTCGCCGATCCGACGAACACCGACATGGATGCGCGCACCGAGGCCCTCCTCATGGCGGCCGACCGTGCCCAGCACATGGCCGAGGTCATCGAGCCCGCCCTCGCCGCAGGATCGCACGTGGTGAGCGACCGCAGCGTGTATTCCACACTCGCCTACCAGGGCCACGGACGCGGTCTCGACCCGGGCCGCCTGCTCGACATCTCCGCGTGGGCCCTGCGCGGGCGCCTGCCCGACGTGGTCGTGCTGCTCGAGGTCCCCGACGACGTCATGCGAACGCGCCTCGCCAAGCGCGACCTCGACCGGTTCGAGCGCGAGGGTCCCGAGTTTTTCGAACGGGTCGCCGCCGGATTCCGCGCGTTGTGTGACGCCGACCCTGGGCGATGGGTGACGGTGGATGCCACCCTCCCCAAGGACGAGGTCGAGGCCTTCGTGCACGCGGCGGTCGCCTCCCGTCTCGGTGGCTAGCCTGCCCGACGTGGCGTCGGTCTGGGACTCGATCAAGGGGCAGGACCGGGCAGTCGCGACACTGCGAGGCGCCGCGACGAGCGGTGCGCACTCGTTCATGCTCGTGGGACCCGAGGGCTGCGGTCGCGAAGAGGCGGCCCGGGCGCTCGCAGCCTTCATCCTCCTCGGCACCGACGACGCGGCCGACGAACGGGTGCGTCTCGTGATGCGGGGCATCCACACCGACCTCGAGGAGGTGCGCCGCGACGGAGCATCGATCCGCGTCGAGCAGGTGGAGGAGGTCATCGAACACGCGCCGCTGGCCGCCCGGGAGGGACCCCACAAAGTGGTGATCCTCCACGAGATCGATCTCATGGCCCCCGCCCAGGTGGTGCGCCTCCTCAAGACGGTGGAGGAACCACCCACGGGCGTGCACTTCATCCTGCTGGCCGACCAGATCACCGACCTGCTCGTCACCCTCGCGTCGCGGTCGCTGGTGGTGCACTTCGCCGAGCTCTCCGCCGAATCCGTGTCATCCATGCTCGTCGCCGAGGGCGTCCCCGCGGAGGCCGCTGCGGAGGCCGCCCGAGCGGCCCATGGGAATCTCGGTGCCGCCCGGCTCCTCGCCAGCGATCCCCGGGTGGGTGAGCGTCGCGAGTTCTTCGCCGACATCCCGACGCATCTCGACGGCACGGGTGCCACCGCGGCCGGCATCGTCGATCGGATCCTCGCCGTGCTCGACGAGGTCGTCGAGCCCCTCAAGGAACACCATGCCCGCGAGGTCGCCGACCTCGAGGCGAGCTGGGCCGCGATGGGCGTGAAGCGCAGCCCGAAGAAGGCGCTCGACGACCGCCACAAACGCGAGATCCGCCGCCACCGCACCGACGCCCTGCGCTCCGGGCTCACGGAGATCGCCGGCGTGTATCGGGACGAACTCGTGCGCAACGATCACCTCAACCGCGCCGACACCTATGTGGCGGCGATAGAGCGCATCCACGACGCCATGCGACGCCTCTCGCTGTCGGCGAACGAGTCCATGCTCTTGCGCGACCTCGTGTGGTCCCTGCCCTCTCCTGACGCCGACGCCCGCCTCCAGCACGCCCTTGCGGAGCGAGCATGAGACCCGAGCGATCCCTCGCCGACCGTCTCGCAATGGTGCTGGCCCTGTTCCTCGGGTTCGCCGGGGTGATGCACTTCGTGTCACCCAGGTTCTTCAACGACATCGTGCCGCCGTGGCTCCCGCCCAACGAGCTGTTCTGGACGTGGGTGTCGGGAGCCGCCGAGATCGTCGTTGCGGCCATGATCGTGCGGCGCTCCACCCGACGACGGGGGGCGATCCTGGCGGCCTGGCTGTTCGTGGCGGTGTACCCGGCGAACCTCTACATGACCTGGGATTGGCGTGACCGCACCACGGCCGAACAGGTGGTGTCCTGGGTGCGCCTGCCGTTCCAGTTCCTCTTCATCTGGGCCGCGGTTCACGTGGCCCGGCACACCTCGGGCCCCGACCGACCGCCGATTCCCGGCGACGTAGACGGGTACCCGGATCGCGCCCGATGAGACCGGGCGCGATCCGGCGTCGACGAGGGTCATCGAACCCGGCCTCGGTCCCCGCGACCCTGCGCCTCGTGGCGTTGCTGTTCCCCCTCGCGATCGCCGGCACGAGCATCGCCATCCGCTGGCCGGACCGCCTGCTCGAGGACAGCGGCGTGGCCCTCGCCACCGTGCAACTCGCACTGGGTTCCCTCCTCGCCTGGGGAGCGGCGGACGCCTACATACATGTGAGGCGTCGTCGCCTGCTGATCGCCGAGACCGGCAGCGATCCGGCCCCGGGAACCGAGGCGTTCGTGCGGGCCCTCGGCGAGGCTCTCCTGTCCGCACGCGCGGGGACGATCGCCGTCCGCTGCGCCGACGATGACATCCCCCACAGCGTCGCGGTGGTACGGGCCGCCGCACGGCACGCCGGGAGCGTCGCCTTCGAGTGCGACGAGAAGTCCACCGCGCGCCTCTGCTCCGTCGACGGGGTACTGGCCGCACTGGCGATCGCCCGCGAACATTTCTCGGCCGAGGCACTGGCTCGGGGTTTCCGCGACGCCGAGGTGCGCCAGTTCTGGAGCGGTCTCTTGCGGCGAGGTGCCATCGTGCTGGTCGCCCGCTCACCCGACACGATCGACGCCCCCACCATCGATCCGGACATCCCCGTGGGCCTCGCCGCCCGGGGATTGAACATCGTCTGGGTCGGCTCCACCCATCCGCTCGGCGACTCACCGGGTGACACGGAATTCGACGTCCACGCCGCGCGACTCTCGGCGGATCATCTGCGCGCCGGCCCCGACGGCGGCGAACAGGCCGTCATCGGCGGGGCGGCCACGCTCCTGGCCGTGGTGGGCGAGAGAGCGGCTGCCGGCAGCAGCATTCTGGCGAAACTGGTCGCCGCCACGCGGCTCGCGGGATACGACGGTCGAGCATCCGGACGTGCAGACCGCACGGCAGCCGACCTGCTCGTGGATCCGGGATTCTTCACCCCATCCGAGCGTGCGACCGTGCGCGACATGCTCCAGTTCTCCTCCCGTGGAATCCGGGTTCTTGCTCAACTCCCCGCGACGGACGCCGACGACTGGAATCCGGCCGTTTTCGGTGGTGCCAGTGGAGGGAGTTTCCTCGCCGTCAAGCGGGCCATGTGCCTGTACGCACGTGAACTCTCCGACGACGACATCGACCGTCTGCGCACCGACACCCCGCGTTCGTGGCTCCTCGACATCATCGCCTCCACGCCGGCCAACTCGTCCGACCACGCACGCCTCCTGCTCGGGCTCTCGGCGTCACCGGACATCGCCGTGCGCTGGTCCGCAGCCACACAACTCCTGGGGACCATGTCGCTGGCCGACCCGACCGAGTTCATCGATCGGGTGACGCGGAGCGTCGATGATGCCGAACCCGCAGCCGACTCCTTCGACCTGCCGCTCGGCGCTGCCGGATGGCTCGTCGCGCGAATGCTGGTGCGCTGGCCCGAACGGTGCCTTCCCCTGTGGAACCGCCTGCTCGGGGAGGCGGCGGCACGCGACCCGTCCCATCTGGCCCTCAGCATGTCGCGAGGAATCCTGCTGGCCGCGGCCGAGTCTCCGCATGAGAGCGTTGACGTGATTGCGCAGTTCCGCGACGCCACCCCGCGGTTCTGGCTCACCGACATCAAGCTCGCCCACGCCGCAGCCCTCTGCGCCGCGGCCGGCTCCGCCGAGGGTGGCCGTCACCTCACGGAATTCATGTCTGCCGAGCACCCCCTGGTGCGCGACGCGGCGC
>JBDLRG010000221.1:0-9146 GCA_039800125.1 Actinomycetota bacterium | reverse complement strand
CATCGCGGCGTCGAACCCCTTCGTGTCCACGTCGATGCCCCTTTCCTGGGCGATCTCCTGTGTCAGTTCGAGCGGGAACCCGTAGGTGTCGTGGAGCAGGAACGCGGATGCGCCCGGCAGGGCCGCCCCGGACGAGAGATCGTTCTCGAGGATGGCGAGACCGGTCGTGAGGGTGCGACGGAACCGCTCCTCCTCGCGTCCGAGCACGTCGTGGACGAAGTCGGCGTTGGCGCGAAGGTCGGGGTAGGCGTTCCCCATGATCTCGACGGCCACGCGACTCAGCGCGGGCATGACGGTCTTCTCGGTGCCGAGGAGGAAGGCGTGGCGCACCGCGCGGCGGATGATCCGTCGGAGCACGTAGCCGCGGTTCTCGTTGCTCGGGAACACCCCGTCGCTCACGAGCATCGTGGCGCTGCGGGCGTGCTCGGCCAGGACGCGCAGGCTGAAGCTGTCGCGGTCGTCGTAGTCACCCGTCAGATACCTCTTTCCGGTGAGGGATTGGGCCTCCTCGACGAGGGGATGGAGCACATCGGTCTCCCACACCGAGTCGACACCCTGAACGAGAGCCAGAATGCGCTCCAGACCGGCTCCGGTGTCGATGCTGGGGCGGGGCAACGGGGTGCGCGAACCGTCGGGGGCCTGGTTGTACTGCATGAACACCAGATTCCAGAATTCGAGGAAGCGATCGCCGCGGGGATCGTGCAGGGGACCGCCCTCGGGTCCGAACGCCGGACCACGGTCGATGTGAATCTCGGAGCACGGGCCGCAGGGACCGGTGTCACCCGCCTGCCAGAAATTGTCCTCGTCCCCGAGACGTTGGATGCGCTCCATGGGGACTCCCACCACCTCGTGCCAGATGGCCTCGGCCTCGTCGTCGGATTCGTGGACCGTGATCCACAGTCGGTCACCGTCGAAACCGAACACGTTCGTCACGAGGTCCCACGACCAGGGAATCGCATCCGTCTTGAAGTAGTCGCCGAAACTGAAATTTCCCAGCATCTCGAAGAACACCAGATGTCGTTTGGTGCGCCCCACGTCGTCGAGATCGTTGTGCTTGCCGCCCGCGCGGACGCACTTCTGCACCGTGGCCGCCCTCCTGTACGGAGGCACCTCATCGCCCATGAAGTACGGCTTGAAGGGCACCATCCCCGCGACGGTGAAGAGGAGCGTCGGATCGTGCGGGATGATGCTGGCCGAGGGCACCACCGCGTGTCCATGCCGGGCGAAGAACCCCGTGAAGGCACTGCGGAGGTCGTCGGCCGAACGCAGGGAAGTTTTCACCGGTGCCGATTCCATGCGGGGAGAATGTACAGCGCGGGACTCAGGTGGGCGGGGTGCCCGGGGTGTCGGACCCGGCGGAGCCGGCCACCGCGGTCCTCACCTTCTCGAACACCGAGCGCAACACCTCGACGACCTGTTCGAGGATGGCGGACGGTGTGAGCCGTTGGGACAGGTCGCTGGCGGTGTTGCGCACCCAGAGCGTGCCGTAGATGCCGGCCACGATGCCGAGAAGGAACCAGAACAGCCGTCTCATCGTCCCTCACGGTAATGGCGGGGCACCTGGAAACCCAACGGGCGGTACCCGGGTTCGTCCGCGGTCGTCGACGGGGCGGGACCCGTTCGCCCCTCCCGCACGTCGGTCAGTGCGGCGCCGATCGCATCGGTCACCGCCCGACTCTTGGGGGCGGCCGCCAGATGGACCACCGCGTGGGCCAGATTGTGGGCGGCCTCGGGAAGCCCCACCCGATCGAGGGCCTCGGCGGCGGCGACGGCCGTCAGGAGTGCCCCAGGGTCCGCCATGCCGATGTCCTCACTGGCGAAGACGATCATGCGCCTCGTCACGAACCGTGGATCCTCTCCCGACTCGAGCAATCGCGCCAGCCAATGCAGTGCGGTGTCGACCTCGCCGGCCCTCATGGACTTGATGAACGCCGAGGCGATGTCGTAGTGGTCGTCCCGGCCGAGTCGGGACGCGGCGGTGTCGAGGGCCGACGCAGCCTCGGCGACTCCCACGCGACCGGAGCCGATGGCCGCCGCCGTCTCGAGGGCGCCGAGGCACAGACGGGCGTCCCCCGTCGAACGTCGCGCGATGAGAGCGAGGGCCTCGTCATCCACGGCGAAGCCCTCCGAGTCCGCGGCCCGTCGCAGCAGACCCGCGAGATCGGCCTCTCCGACCGGTTTCAGGGCGAAGACGGACGAGCGGCTGCGCAACGCCGGATTGACGGAGAACGCCGGGTTCTCCGTGGTGGCCCCCACGAGCGACACCACGCCGGTCTCGACCGCATGGAGGAGGGCATCCTGCTGCACGGTCGTGAAACGGTGGATCTCGTCCACGAAGACCACCGTCCCCCTGCCGTCGAAGGCGAGACGGTTGCGCGCCCCCTCGATCGTCTCGCGCACGTCCTTGACGCCCGCAGTGACCGCCGAGAGTCGCACGAACTCGCGTGCTGTCCGGTCGGCGAGGATCCCGGCAATGGTGGTCTTTCCCGTGCCGGGAGGACCCCACAGGATCACGGAACCCATGGTGTCGGCCTCGATGAGGCGCCGCAACGGCGCACCCTCCCCGCACAGGTGCTCCTGGCCCGTCACCTCATCGAGCGAACGAGGTCGGAGTCGCTCGGCGAGAGGAGCCCGACGGGCGAGGAGCTCCTCGACGCCGGCGGAGAAGAGGTCGCGCTCGACGGGCACGATTCAACCACCCGCGGGTGGCGGCAGGAGCCTCAGTCCGAGTTCGGCCAACTGGCCGGGATCCACGGGCGTGGGTGCGTTCGTCATCGGATCGGAACCGGACTGCGTTTTGGGGAAGGCGATGACCTCGCGGATGTTCTCCTCCCCCGCCAGGATCGCCACGAGACGGTCGATGCCGAAGGCGAACCCTCCGTGCGGCGGCGCACCGAAACGGAAGGGCTGGAGGAAGAATCCGAAGCGACGATCCGCCTCCTCGTCGTCGATGCCGAGCACGTTGAACACGCGGCGCTGGAGATCGGGCTCATGGATCCGGATCGATCCCGAACCCAATTCCCAACCGTTGAGGACGAGGTCGTAGGCGAGCGAACGAACCGACAGCGTATCGGTGTCGAACAATGCGACGTCCTCGGGGTGGGGATGGCAGAACGGGTGGTGCCCCGGACGCGGACGGCCGGAGACGGGATCCATGCCCACGAACAACGGGAATTCGGTCACCCAGACGTACCGGAACGGTCCCTCGTGCACCGGGGGGCGACCGATGTCGTTGCGCAGTTGACCCAGCACCTCACACGTCACGTCCCAGTCGTCCGCGACGAGGAGGACGAGGTCACCGGGCGACGCCCCCGTGCGACCGAGGATGCCGGCGGTCTCCTCTGCGGAGAGGAATTTGGCCACGGGGGAATCGACCTGGCCGTTCTCTCCGACCCTCATCCAGACGAGACCCTTCGCTCCGAGCTTCTTGGCCCGGTCCGTCATCGCATCAAGACGGTTGCGTCCCGCAGCGGCCGTCTCGGGATGGTCGGCCGCACCCACGCGGATCGCCTTGATGGCCGCCGCACCCGCGAAGGCCTTGAAGCCGGTCGAGGCGAACAGGTCGGTCAGTTCCACGAGTTCCATCCCGAAGCGCATGTCGGGCTTGTCCACGCCGAAGCGCTCCATCGCCTCGCGCCACGTGATCGTGGCGATCGCAGGTGGTTCTTCACCCGTCACCTCGCGCGCCGCCGCCATCACTGCGGCCCCGATGTTCTCGAGCACGTCCTCCTGGGTGACGAAGGACATCTCTGCGTCGAGTTGCATGAACTCGTACTGACGGTCGGCGCGAAGATCCTCGTCGCGCAGGCATCGGGCGATCTGGTAGTAGCGGTCGACACCGGCCACCATGAGCAACTGCTTCCACAGCTGGGGCGACTGGGGCAGGGCGAAGAACGAACCCGGCTCCTTGCGCGACGGTACGAGGAATTCCCGGGCACCTTCGGGTGTCGAGGGCATGAGAAAAGGCGTCTCGACCTCGAGGAAGCCTCGCCTCTCCATCTCGCTGCGAATCGCCGAATTGACCCGTGCCCGGAGGCGCAGATTGTGCTGCATCCGTTCGCGCCGGATGTCGATGTAGCGGTGACGCAGGCGAATGGACTCGTCAACGTCGTCGGCACGATGGTCGACGGGAAAGGGCGGCGGCTCGGCCGGATTGAGGATGGTCACCGAGCATTCCCCGATCTCCACCCCACCGGTGGGAATGTTCGGATTCACCGTCCCCTCGGGACGGGCCCGCACCGTGCCCTCTATGCGCACGACCCACTCGCTGCGCACGTCGACGTCGTTGTCGACCACGCACTGGACGATCCCGGAATGGTCGCGCAGGTCCACGAAGGCGAGATGCTCGCCGTGCTCACGCCGACGTGCCACCCAGCCGCACACGGCGACCCTCGCACCGATGTCGGCGGTGCCGAGTTCCCCGCACATGTGCGTCCTCATCGCCGTGCTGCCCGTCATCGTTGCTCCGCCTCCCGCTGTCGCATCGCCCCGAGACGGGACACGAGGTCGGCCCGCGACACCGTCTCCTGGCCGGAATCGACAAGGTTACGCAGCACGACGGTTCCCGATGCGACTTCGTCCGGTCCGACGATCACGGCGAGACGGGCGCCGCTGCGGTCCGCGGACTTCATCTGTGACTTCATGCTGCGGGAATCGAAGGCGCGATCACAACCCCACCCCGCTTCACGCAGTTCGCGCGTCAGGGCGAGGGCCTCCTGACCCCCGGTGACGTCCACCACGAACACCTCGACCACCGGCGGATCGGCCGGGAACACGCCCTCGGCGTCGCAGGCCAGCAGGATGCGGTCGACACCCAGTGCGAACCCGATGCCGGGAGTCGGAGGCCCACCCAGACTCTCCACGAGCCCGTCGTAGCGTCCGCCGCCGCCCACTGCATTCTGGCTCGCGTCGAGCGCGGTCGATCGGAACTCGAAGGTCGTGCGCACGTAGTAGTCGAGACCGCGCACCAATCGATCGTCCACGGTGTGGGCCACGCCGAGCGCGCGGAGTCCGGCCGTGAAGGCGGCGAAGTGTTCGCGGGCCTCGGCGCCGAGATGGGCGGCCATGGACGGGGCGTCCGAAATGGCCGCCGCATCGGCCTCCCGCTTCGAATCGAGGATGCGCAGAGGGTTGCGTTCGATGTTGGCTCGCGATTCCTCGCTCAGTTCACCCGCACGCGCGGTGAAGTGCTCCCGAAGGGCACCCACGAAACTCTCCCGGTCGGCGGCGTCGCCGAGGGAGTTGACCACGAGACTCACATCGCGCAGTCCGAGCGAGGCATAGAAATCCGCGGCGAGTGCGACCACTTCGACGTCGAGCAGGGGGTCGGGGGATCCGAGGGCCTCCACCCCGACCTGATCGAACTGGCGAAACCGGCCTGCTTGGGGCTTCTCATAACGGAAGTTCGATCCGGCGTACCAGACCTTCCACGGAAGGAGCGGACGGTGCTGCACGAATGCCCTGCAGACGCCGGCCGTGTGCTCGGGGCGCAGAGCGACCCGGCGACCCGCCTTGTCCTCGAAGTCGTACATCTCCTTCGTGACGACGTCGGTGGACTCGCCGATGCGCAGGAACACCCCGAGGTCCTCGAACATCGGCGGCACGACGAGTTCGTATCCGGCTCTCTCGGCGACCCCTGCGAACACCGACACGAGGCTCCTCCAGCGACCGGACAGCGGCGGGAGGATGTCCCGGGTTCCGGGACTCGTCTGGAAGGAGGACACGACGGGGCAGGCTAGTCCGAGCCACCGCCGGGAACGATGCGATATGCGTCGTAGACCGCGTCGACGGACTTCATCACCCTCATGACGGCATCGAGATGATTGGGGTCGCCCAGCTCGAACTCGAACCGCATCTTGGCCACCCGGTCCGACCCCGTGTGGGTCGTGCAGGACACGATGTTCACGTGCTGCTCGGAAAGGGCGTTGGCGACGTCGCGCAGGAGCCTGCTGCGATCGAGCGCCACGACCTCGACCGCGGCGGTGAAGACGGTGCCGGGGGTGGTGCGGGCCCACTCCACGTCGATCATGCGGGCGGGCTCGTCCTCCGTGAGCGTGACGGCATTGGCGCAGTCGGCACGATGCACGCTGACGCCGCGACCGCGCGTGACGAATCCGAGGATGTCGTCCCCGGGAACCGGCGTGCAACAACGGGACAGGCGAACGAGCACGTCCTCGAGTCCCTCCACGTGGATGCCCGAGGAGGGCCGACGTGCGACCGAAGGGCGGTCGAGTCGCATCGGCATGGCGAGCTGCTCATCGCTCCCCTCGTGGCGCACCGCCCTGCCGATGCGTTGTGCCAGTCCCCTGGCCGAAATCCTCTTCTCGCCGATCTCGACGAAGAGCGCGTCGAGATCCGCTGCGCCGACGTCGTCGATCTCCCGCTCGAGCACGTCCGACGACCAGATCTTCTGCACGGGAAGGCCCTCGCGGCGCAATTCCGCCGTCAGCTCGTCCCTGCCGGCCTCGAGCATGTCTTCGCGACGCTCGCGGGAGAACCAGGCCTTGATCTTCGAGCGCGCTCGGGGGGACCGCACGAAACCGAGCCAGTCACGGGACGGCCCGGCGTCCTCCACCCTCGAGGTGAAGATCTCGCAGGTGTCTCCCGAGACGAGTGCGCTGTCGAGCGAGACGAGTCTTCCGTTGACACGGGCGCCCACGCAACGGTGTCCCACCTCGGTGTGCACGGCGTAGGCGAAATCCACGGGTGTCGCCCCCGCCGGCAGTGTGACGACCCGACCCTTCGGGGTGAAGACGAAGACCTCCTCCTGCTCCAGGTCGGAGCGCAGGTCGGCCATGAACTGACCGGCGTCGCTCACCTCCTCCTGCCAGTCGATGATGCGGCCCAGCCAGTCGTCCTCCGCCGGATCCGTCCCGTGCTTGTAGGCGAAGTGGGCGGCGACGCCCCACTCCGCGCGCTCGTGCATCTCGCGCGTGCGGATCTGCACCTCGAGCGGGCGACCCTGGGGACCGATGACGGTCGTGTGCAGGGATTGGTAGAGGTTGTACTTCGGCATCGCGATGTAGTCCTTGAAGCGCCCGACGACAGGACGCCACGTGCCATGGATGCAGCCGAGGGCCGCGTAGCAGTCACGGACCGAATCGGTGATGATGCGGATCGCCACCAAGTCGAAGATCTCGTCGAAGTCGCGGTCCTTCTGCACCATCTTCTCGTAGATGCTCCACAGGTGCTTCCCGCGGCCCGTCACCTCGGCAGCCACATTCGCGGCGGCCAGTCGCCCGTGGACCTCGCCGATGGCCTTGGCGAGATACGACTCGCGTTCGGGGGTGCGCGACTGGACGAGGTGGTCGAGCTCAGCGAACCGCTTCGGGTACAGGGCGGCGAAGGAAAGGTCCTCGAGTTGCTGCTTCATCTCCTGCATGCCGAGTCGATTGGCCAGCGGGGCGTAGATGTCCAGGGTTTCCTGGGCCACGCGCTGCTGCTTGTCGGGCGGGACACCGGCGAGGGTGCGCATGTTGTGGAGCCGATCGGCCAGTTTGATGACGAGCACGCGCATGTCCCGGGCCATCGCCACGAGCATCTTTCGCATCGTCGCCGCCTGTTGCTCCTCGCGGGAGTCGAACCTGATGCGGTCCAGTTTCGTGACACCGTCCACGAGGGCCGCGACATCGGGACCGAAGTTGGCATGCACGTCTTCGAGCGTGATCTCGGTGTCCTCGACGGCGTCATGGAGCAGCGCCGCCGCCAATGACACGTCGTCGAGGCCGATGTCGGCCACGATGCGCGCCACGGCGATCGGGTGGTTGATGTATGCCTCGCCCGATGATCGACTCTGATTGACGTGGGCGACGCGGGCCATCTCGTAGGCCCGATTGACGAGCGTCACCGGCTCCTTGGGATGACGTCGACGGAAGGCAGCCAGCAGGGGCGCGAGTTCCTCGACCGGGGCGCTGTGGTGCCGCCTCCAGGGGAGGACGCGGTCGGCTGTTCCCATGTCCGAAGGTTAGCGACGGCCCTTCTTGCGGGGGCGCGGCGGGTGGCTGAGCAGGGCCTCCACGGCCGAGGGCGCGGCGGCGCCGTCGGTTCGCCGGTGTTCCGCCCGTTCGTGGGACCTGCGCGAGACGGGGGCCCCGGTGAGCATCAGGGTGGCCATGTCCTCACCGAGCGAGAGTCGCCCGCGCATCGGTGCATAGTCGCCGCGCCGTTCGCGAATGACGGCGAGGAGCGGGGCGGCCAGGAAGATCGAGGAATAGACCCCGGTCACCATGCCCACGATGAGAGCGATGGCGAACTCCTCGAGGGACGCAGCACCCATCACCCACGAGCCGATCACGAGCAGCGACAGGACGGGCAGGACGGCCGCCACGGATGTGTTGAGCGAGCGCATGAGCACTTCGTTCATCGAGACGTTGACGATGTCGCCGTAGGACACCCGGGATCCCGAAAAGCGCTCGACGTTCTCCTTGACCCTGTCGAAGACCACGATCGTGTCGTAGAGCGAGAATCCGAGGATGGTCAGGAAGGCCACGACGGTCGCCGGGGTGACCTCCAGTCCCAGCACCGAATACACGCCCACGCTGAGGACGACGTCGTGCAGCATCGCCGCGATGGCCGACACCGCCATCGCCCATTCGAATCGCCAGGCGATGAAGAGCATCACGATGCCCAGGAAGATGAACAGTGCCCGCACGGCCTGCCAGGTGATGCTGCGTCCCCAGGTCGCACTCACCGAGGACTGGCTCACCTCGGTTTCCTCGACCCCGGCTGCGTCGGCGAGTGCGGTCCGCACCGCCGCCACCGTCGCATCAGGCTCGGTCTCCACCTGGATGCGAACGCGGTCGCCTTCGCTCGACGAGAGCAGCTGGATCTTCGCCCCGGAGGCGTCCATACCCTGTTCCTCGAGGATCTCCCCGGCCCGCAATGTGTCGAGGGCGCCGGTGGCGGGAACCTCGAAGGAGACGCCGCCCGTGAAGTCGATACCGAGATTGAGGCCGCGCACGAGAAGCGATCCCCCGCCGACCAGCACGAGGATCAGCGAGGCGAGGAACGCCACGCGACGCGTCCCGTGGAAATTGATGGTCGTCTCGTTGACGAAGAGACGGTGCAGGAACGCCCTCACGCCGACGCCTCCAGCGTGCGGGCTCGCACACCGAACACCTTCTCGCCGCCGAAGCGGCCGGTGCGCG
>JBDLRG010000220.1:0-2916 GCA_039800125.1 Actinomycetota bacterium | reverse complement strand
CGTGACATCCCGGGCGACACCGTGGCGGGCAAGCGCACGCTCGCCGTGCGGATGGGCGACACCGCGACACGCCGATTCTTCGCCACACTCGTCGTGCTGGCCGCCGCCGCCGTGTCGGCATCGGCGGCGACGTCGGACGTGTGGGCCCTCCTCGGACTCGTGGGCATATCGGCCACGCGACCCGCCCTGCGAGCGCTCGCCGCCGGCGCTCGTGGTCGCGATCTCGTGGTCGTGCTCGGCGCGGTGGGACGGGCCCAACTCGTGCTCGGCATCACCTACGCGGGCGGCCTCTTCCTGGCATTGTCCTGACGCCGACGCCCACTACCGGGGTCACCCGAGCCAGGCGACGAGCGCATCGGCGAAGGCGTCGGGACGCTCGAGGTGCACGGTGTGTCCTGCTCCCGGCACCACGACGAGAAGTGCGCCGTCGATACCACGCGTCAGTCTCCGTCCCAGATCGGTGAACTTGGCGTCCCGTTCACCGGTGACCACGAGCACGGGTACCGAGATCTCCTCCAGTCGGTTCCACAGCGGTTCCTGGGTCCCCGTGCCCGCACACCGCAACGAGTCGGCCAGTCCCCGGGCGGTGTTGCGCAGACGGTCCCCGCGGTCGGCCATCGCCGGCGACAGTCCGGCGAAGAGGGGCAGGGCGAGCCAGTCGTCCAGGAATCGTTCGACCCCGATCTCCTCGATGCGGTCGGCGAGATGCTCGTCGTCGGTGCGTCGTGCGGCACGCTCCGCCCCATCATCGATGCCGGCGGTGCCGCTCACGAGGACGAGTCCGTGCCATCGGTGGGGGTGGGCGAGGACGCAGTGCAGGGCCATGCGCGCACCCATCGAATAGCCGACAAGCACCCCGGGTCCTGCGGCGGCAGAGATGTCGTCGGCGCACTCCCACAACGAGCGCGCACCGTCGGGGGAGCCGCCGTGCCCGGGGGCGTCGACGAGGGTGCAGGTGCGGTGGCGACCGAGTCGCTCGACGACGGGAAGCCACGAACGACCGGTCTGGGTGAAACCGTGCAGGAACACGAGGGGCACCGATCCGCTGCCCGGCGCGGGGCCGACGTGCTCGACCGCGAGTGTCATCGCGCGAGCATGCGCCCGAGGATGGTCGCGAACGTGGCGGCATCCTGGGCGCCGGGGATCGTGAACCGGTCGTCGATGACGAAGGAGGGGACGGCGGTGATCTCCCGGCGGCCTGCCTCGGCGATGTCCGCGGCGACCTCGGTGCTGCCGCCCCCGCCCGCCAGCCACTCGCGCAGGGCAACCGCATCGAGTCCGGCCGTCACGGCGCAGTCCTCGACAACGGCGGGGTCGGCGATGTTGCGCCCCTCGGTGAAGTATGCGGCGAGCAGGTGCTGCTTCAGGCGGCCCTGGGAATCGGCGTCGCCGAGGCGTGCGAAGTGCAGGGCGCGGTGAGCGAGCAGGGTGTTGGCGCGCACGGCGATGTCCATGCGGAACTCGATGCCCTCTTCGGCCGCGGTGCGCGTGACGTGGTCGAGGATCGCCTCGGCCCGGGCGGCACCGCCGAACTTGGCGGCATAGGCCTCCCGGACGGGAACGGGGTCGTCCACCGGGGCTCCCGGGTCGAGTTGGAAGGAGCGGTACACGACCTCGATCCCGGGGTCGGCGCCATGATCCCTCAAGAGGTCGAGGCCCCTCTCGAAACGCCGTTTCCCGATGTAGCACCAGGGACAGACCACATCGGACCACACATCCACGCGCACGGGTGCCACGATAGGAGCAATGAGCCCCGCACCCGTCACCCCCGCACCCGGCGACGAGGCCGCCTCGTTCTGTGCCACCCTCGCCGACGAGTGGGCCCGTCTCGGGGTGCGCCATGCGGTGGTCGCGCCCGGGTCCCGCAGCACGCCGCTGGCGTTGGCTCTCGTGCGTCATCCCGGGATCGCCGTGCACGTCTTCCACGACGAGCGCAGTGCCTCCTTCGCGGCTCTCGGTGTCGGGCGGGCATCGGGCCGGCCCGCGGTGCTGCTGTGCACCTCGGGCACCGCGGCCGCACAGTTCCACGCCGCGGTCGTGGAGGCCCATCTCGCCGACGTGCCCCTCATCGTGTGCACCGCCGACCGTCCCCCGGAGGCGCGCGACGTGGGCTCTCCCCAGACCATCGATCAGGTGAATCTCTACGCCACCTCGGTGCGGTGGTTCCACGACCCCGGCGTGCCGGCACTGGCCGCGGCCCCGACCTGGCGGTCGTTGGCGGCCCGATCGGTGGCGGCGTCCCGCGGAGCGCGGCCCGGTCCGGTGCACCTCAATCTCCCCTTCCGCGAGCCGTTGCTCGGCTCCCCAGTGCACGTCCCTCCCGCCCGCGACGGTGCATGGATGCACGATGCCGTCGCTCCCGGGGTCGACGAGGCCGCGTGTATCGGTGCCGGGGGGCTGCTGACCGGTGGCCGCGTCGTCGTGGTCGCCGGAGCAGGGTCCTCACCGACGGTGCTCGACGCCGCGCGTCGTGCCGGCTGGACGGTGTTCGCCGATCCGTCGAGCGGACTGCGCACGGGCGATCCCTCGGTGGTGTGCGCATTCGACCCGATCCTGCGCGCATCCTCGCCGGCGGCCACGGCGGTGCTGCGGGTGGGAGACCCACCGGCGTCCAAGGTGCTCGCCCAGTGGGTGGATGCCCTCGATGTTCCCGTGGTGCAGGTGACCGCGTCGGGACGTTTCGTGGATCCGTCCCATCGGGTTTCCATCCATCTCCACGGAGACGTCCCGACGATCGTCGACCGGCTGGCGGCTCGCACCGGTCCCGCCGACGAGGCCTGGTCGTCCTGGTGGCGTTCGGCCGAGGCGGCCGCCCGTCGAGTGATCGGGGAGTGGACCGGGTCGCACCACGATGAAGCTTCGGTGGCGGCGGCCGTCGCCGCCGCCGTCCGCCCGGGGAGCCATCTCGTTCTGTCC
>JBDLRG010000219.1:0-9339 GCA_039800125.1 Actinomycetota bacterium | reverse complement strand
GTGGAGGCGGTTCGGGCGTCCCTGCCAGAACTCGCACGCGTCCACCGACAGCACGTAACCGCCCCAGTTCTCCGGCCGGGGAACCTCGCCGTCGGCGAACCTCTCGGTCATCTCCGCCACGGCCCGGTCGAGTTCGTGACGGTCCGCGAGGGGCTCGGACTGGGGCGAGGCCCACGCCCCGATGCGCGACTCCCGTGGTCGCGACGCGAAGTAGCGGTCGCTCTCGGCGTCGGGGACACGGGTCAACGATCCGCGCACGCGCGCCTGACGGTGGAGGTCGAGCCATCCGAACACGGCGGCGGCGACGGGACGGGCCGCGATCTGGCGACCCTTGTCGCTGTCGTGGTTCGTGTAGAAGACGATCCCCCGTTCGTCGATCGACCGGGCCAGCACGAAGCGCGCGTCGGGCGCGCCGTCCGCGGCGACGGTGGAGACCACCATGGCGTTCGGCTCGCGGATCCCCGCCTCCTCGGCCTGGGCGTACCAGGCGAGCAACTGGGTCACGGGATCGTCGGCGAGGTCACCGCGGTCGAGACCGGCGGTCTCGTACTGGATGCGCAGCTCGGCGATGCCCACGACGGTCACGCCCCGGGGGAGATGACGGTCGTTCCGCGCATGTAGGGACGGAGCGCCTCGGGCACGGTGACCGAGCCATCGGGTCGGCGGTGCACCTCGCAGATCGCGGCCCACACCCGCGGAACCGCGAGGGCCGACCCGTTCAATGTGTGGGCGATTTCGGTGCCCTTCTGACCGGTGCGCCGGAAACGGATGTCGGCTCGGCGCGCCTGGTAGTCGCTGAACCACGACACACTGCTCACCTCGAGCCACGCGTCGCACCCCGGTGCGTACACCTCGATGTCGAAGCTGCGGTGGTGGCTCCCGCCCATGTCCCCCGTGCAGATCTCGATGACCCGGTGCGGGAGGTCGAGGCCGGCGATGAGGCGCTGCGCCCGGTCGCGCAGGTCGACGAGCAGGTCGGGGGCGTCCTCGGGGCGCGCCACGGCGAGGATCTCCACCTTGTCGAACTCGTGCGCCCGCAGCATCCCGCGCGTGTCGCGGCCGGCCGACCCCGCCTCGCGCCGGTAGCACGACGTGTGGGCCATGTACCGCGCGGGGAGGTCGGCTTCGTCGAGCACCTCCCCCGCGTGCAGCGAGGTGAGCGGCACCTCGGCGGTGGGGATCGCCCACAGACCGTCGCGTTCGATGGCATAGGCGTCGTCGGCGAACTTGGGGAGATGACCGGTTGCGGTGAGGGTCGCCGTCGTGACCAGCGACGGGGGCCGGATCTCCTCGAAGGCGTCTGCGTTGGCGTCGAGGGCGTACTGGCACAGCGCGCGCGCCATCGTCGCGCCCGCCCCCCGCTGCATGGTGAACATGGCGCCGGCGATCTTGGTGGCCCGTTCGTTGTCGAGGATGCCGAGGGCCGCGGCGGTCTCCCAGTGGGGCACGCGCTGGTGCGCAGCGAACTCGGCGGGCATGCCGACCGGGCCGATGACCACCGGATTGTCGGCGTCGTCACGGCCGTCCGGAACCTCGGGATGAGGCAGGTTCGGGATGGCCAGCAGCACCTCGCGGAGGCGGGCCTGCATCGCGTCGTACTCGGCCTGGAGGTCGCGTTCCTGGTCCCCCATGTCCCGGCTACGGGCCATGAGAGCCTCTGCCTCGTCGGCGCGCTTCTCCCGCCGCAGGACGCCCACCTGCTGGGAGAGGTCGTTGATGCCCGCGCGCACCGCGTCGCGCGCGGCTCCGACATCGCGAGCCCGGGCGTCGAGACCGGCCGCCTCCTCGAGCAGGTCGAGCACCTCGGCCTTGCCCCGTCGCGCGAGGGCGTCCCTCGTGGCGGGGAGGTCGGTGCGCAGCAAACGGACATCGATCACAGTCAGGCGAGGCTACCCGCCCGCCCGCGACGGGTCGGGACCCTTTCCCGGCGCGGGCGCGCCCTAGCGTGGGTGCATGTCCGTGGTCGTCGAACAACTCACGGTTCGCTACGGCGCACTGACGGCGGTCGACGGGGTGTCCTTCACGGCACCGGCCGGTGCCGTCACGGCGATACTCGGACCGAACGGTGCCGGCAAGACGAGCACCATCGAGGTCTGCGAGGGCTTCCGCTCGGCCGCGCGCGGACGGGTGACGGTGCTCGGTCTCGATCCGGTGCGCGACCGCGCCCGACTCGCCCCGCGCATGGGTGTGATGCTCCAGGGGGGCGGCGTCTGGCCGTCGGCCCGCGTGGCCGACGTGGTGATGCACTTCTGCGCGCTGTACGGCAGAGGGGTGCGCGCTGACGACCTCATCGAGCGACTCGGGCTCGGGCACAGGTCGCGAGCCTCGTGGCGATCGCTCTCCGGTGGCGAACAGCAGCGGGTCTCACTCGCCCTCGCCCTGGCGGCCGACCCCGAGGTCGTCTTCCTCGACGAACCGACCTCGGGCATCGACATCGAGGGACGCGACGTCGTGGCCCGCATCGTGCGCGAGCTGGCCGACCGGGGCACGACGGTCCTGCTCGCCACCCACGAGATGGCCGAGGCGGAGCGCACCGCCGATCACGCCGTTCTCTTCCGCGCGGGCCGGGTCGTGGTGGCCGGTCCCGTGGGGGGCCTGCGCGAACCACGGGACACGCTGCGATTCGCCACCGATGTCGTGCCCGACATCGCGGGGCTCGCCGCGGCCCTCGGCTGCGGAGTCGCCCCCCGCGGGGAGCATCGTTACGAGGCCGCACTGGCTCCCACGGCGGCCCACATCGCCCTGCTCACCGGGTGGCTGGCCGACAACGGGATCGGTCTCGTCTCCCTCGAGACCGGCCAGGAGTCCTTGGAGGACGCCTATCGTCGCCTCACGGGAGGAGCTGCGTGAGCCGCACATTCGTCCAGCTGCGCACGGAAGTGCGCCTTCTCGCGCGCAACGGCGAGCAGTTGCTGCTCGTCATGGTCATACCCCTCCTGCTGCTCGCGTTCTTCGGCACGGTCGATGTTCTGCCCACGGGTGAGCTCGGACGGGAGGAGTTCCTCGTGCCGGGAATCATGGCGCTCGCGGTGATGTCCACCGCGATGGTCAGCCTCGGCATCGCCACCGGATTCGAGAGGTCGTATCTCGTGTTCAAGCGGCTCGGCGCGACACCCCTGCGGCGGGGCGAACTCGTGGCGGCCAAGATCGCCTCCGTGGCCGTGGTCGAGGTGGTGCAGTTCGCCCTCATCGTTCCCGTGGCACTCGCCATCGGTTGGGATGCGGGTCGGCTGTCGCTTCCCGTGTTCCTCTTGGGCATCGTTCTCGGCACGGCGGCGTTCGCCGGAATCGGCATCCTGCTGGCCGGTTCCCTGCGGGCCGAGATCAACCTCGCCGCCCAGAACGGGCTGTACCTCGTCTTGCTGCTCCTCGGCGGCATGGTGATTCCCGTCGAGTCCCTGCCGGGCGCACTCGCGGCCATCGCACCGTGGTTGCCCTCCGGTGCGCTCGCGATCGTGCTGCGCGATGCCTCGATCGGTGCGGATGTCGATGCCGGGGCATTCGGTTGTCTCTCCGCCTGGGCTGTCCTGGCCCCGGTGGTGGCCACTCGACGCTTCAGATGGTGGTGAGTTCGAGAGCCATCACCGTCACCGGTCGGCTCCGCAGGTCCGCCTCGCGCAACGTCATCCACCCGGCCCGCTCGTACCATCCGACTGCGTCGTGGGTATAGAGATACAGCATCTCGTGGCCGAGGGTCCGCGCGGTCGCGGTCGCCGCGGCGACGAGTCGCGTCCCGTCACCGTGTCGGCGGTGATCGGGATGCACCCACACCGCCGCCAGCCACGGACCCTGTTCCGCCGCGTCGGGAAGATCGTCGTCCTCGACGAGTGACGCGGTGCCCGTGGGACGCCCCACCTCGTCGAACGAGACCCACACCCGGGGCAATCCCGCACCGTCGGCCTGCGCATAGAGCGCGAGATACGCATCGACATCGTCGTCCGGGAACAGATCCGCCCAGGCTTCCCGAGACCACTCCGCGAGTGTGCGACGGACGACGGGATCAGCAGGGAGGGGGACGACGGTGCGCGACCCGGTCACCGTGGATCGGAGGGCGACTCGGGGGCGGGGCGCGTGGCGCTGAAGGCCTTCTCCACGTCGGCGTAGGTGAGGGTCGGGTCCGTTCCGGTGATCTCGGAGTCGGGTATCCGTCGGTCGCGTGAATAGGTCTGCTCGGCGGAGAAGCCGGCCATGAAGCGTCGGAAGAAGACGAAGATGACGACCGCCCACATGAAGACCGATCCACCGAGCTTCATGATGCCGCCGGCCAGTTGCTGGTCGCTGAGCACCGTCATCCCCCACACCCGCACCGGCGTGTCGTAGTGGTCGTATACGGCATTCTCGGCGAACGTGAGCCAGCCCGCCGGGATGGTGGGCAGCAGCGACATGGAGAACAGGTACACCATCTGGGCCCCGTATCCGATGCGCCACTCCGGGATCGGTCCGCAGATCGGCGTCCACAACATGAGCGAGCTCACCACGAGGATGACGTGCAGGCCGTAGTGCAGGGGGCCTCCCTCGGCGCTCCGGTTCACGAGGTCCGGGATGTGGGTGATCATCACCACGGCGTTGTAGGTGACCGCGGCCACGACGGGCAGGACGAGGATGCGGGTGCGTGAGTACCCACGACCCTGACCGAGCAGCAGACGTGCCAGCCATTCCGGGATCGCGAGCAGCGCCAGTGGCGGCACGAAGTACGAGAGAACCATGTGCTGGATCATGTGCACCGAGTACAGGTACTCCTCGGCGAGGTCGTGCACGGGCCAATCACTCGACAACCAGAGCAGCGCGATCATCGCCGAGAAGGCGCCGACCTGGCGACGGGTGACGACACGCCCCTCCGGGGCCACCTTCGGACCGATCACCCGGACGGCGTACACGTACGACGCGATCAGACCCGCGACGAGTATCCACACCTCGAGGTGCAGCTGGAATCGCCAGGGGTCGGGGTTGACCGTGGGGTTGAAGGCCGCGAACGGTCCCATGCGGTCAACCTACCGTGTCACTGCATGAAGAACTTGAAGGTCGCGAGTGCCGCGATGTACACGCCGAGCGTCAGGACGAGCCCCGTGTAGAAGAGGAACCCGAAGATCCTGCTGTCGAACTTCAGGTGCATGAAATACGTCACCACCATGAAGAACTTGACGACCATCATGATGATGAGGGACGGCATGAACAACGGACCGAAGTCGACGTAGTACGTCGACACCTCGAGTGCCGTGATGGCCGCGAGGATGAGCGCGATCCTGATGTAGCCGGCGTCGGTGAGGCCGTGCTGGTGTTCTTCCGTGGTCGACATGTCGGCTCCGATCAGCTCGGGATGAGGTAGACGAGGGTGAAGATGACGATCCAGACCACGTCGACGAAGTGCCAGTACAGACCGACCAACTCGACCGCCTCGGCCTTGTCACCCGTCGCCTTGTTCCGCTTGATGATGCCCACGGTGGCCAGCAGCATGAGCACACCCACCGAGACGTGCACCCCGTGGAACCCGGTGAGCGTGTAGAAGCTGGAGCCGAAGAGGCTCGTCGTGAAACCGAGTCCCTCGCGGTAGAAGGCCGTGAACTCGTAGATCTGGCCACCGACGAACGTGGCCCCGAGGACCGCGGTCACGGTGAGCCACAGGTTCGTGCGGTCGTCGTCGCGGCGCTGGGCCGCCGACACCGCCAGCACCATGGTCAACGACGACATCAGCAGGACGAAGCTGCTCACCGAGGTGAACGGGATGTCGTAGATCTGCATGGGGCCCGGGCCGTCCGCGAGACGCCCGCGGTAGAGCATGTAGGTGGAGATGAGCCCGCCGAACAGCAGGCACTCCGACCCGAGGAACAGCCACATGGCCATCTTGTTGTTGGACAGGCCGGTCGATGTCACCGGGTGCCCGTGGGGCGCGTGGGTGGTGGTCTCAGCCAAGGGGTGCGATCTCCTTCGTGCCGGAACCGGACGTCGGTCCCTCGAAATCGATGGGCTCGGCGACGGAAGGCTCGAGCACCCAGCCGAACGTCGAGAACAGGACCACCGCGGCACCCACGACCATCACCGGCACGCCGTAGATGACCCCGAGCGCGAGGACGGTGATGCCGATACCGAGCAGCAGGGGCCAGTACGACGGCGACGGAAGATGGATGTCGGCGTCGGCGTTCTTCTCCTCCTCGAGGACGAGCTGCTCGCCGGACGTCACCTGGCGCATCGTGTGGGTCGCGTCATCGGATTCGTACTTCCGATGGAAGAACTCGTCGAGGTGGTGCACCACGGGTATCCGGTCGAAGTTGTGGGGCTTCGGCGGGTTCGTGGTGAGCCACTCGAGCGTGCGGGCGTCCCACGGATCGGCCGGGGCCTGCTTGCCCGTGCGCGCCGTCCTGACGATGTTGATGAGGAACATCAGCACGCCGAGGGCGAGGATGAACGAACCGATCGTCGCCACGAGGTTCCAGAAGGCGAGGTTGAAGAAGCCCTCCCCCGCGCGGGCCTCGGTCCAGACGTACATGCGCCGCGGCTGCCCCTGCAGACCGAGGATGTGCATCGGTCCGAACGTGAGGTTCATGCCGACGAACATCAGCCAGAAGTTCCACGAGCCGAGCCGCTCGTCGAGCAGCTTGCCGAAGACCTTCGGCCACCAGTAGTAGAAGCCCGAGAACAGGCCGAACACCATGCCGCCGAAGAGCACGTAGTGGAAGTGCGCGACGATGTAGTACGTGTCGGTCTGCTGTGTGTCGGACGGCGCAACCGAGTGGGTCACACCGGAGAGCCCGCCGAAGGTGAACAGGACCACCAGACCGATGGCGAACTTCATCGCCGTCGTGTACCAGATCTTGCCGCCCCACATGGTGAACAGCCAGTTGAAGATCTTGACCCCGGTCGGGATGGCGATGGCCATCGTTGCGATGGAGAACACCGCCACCGATACCGGCCCGAGACCGGCTGCGAACATGTGGTGGGCCCACACACCGAAACCGACGAAGCCGATGGCCGCGCCCGAGAAGACCACGAAGGGATATCCGAAAAGGGGCTTGCGCGCGAAGGTCGGCAGCACCTCGGAGATGATCCCGAACGCCGGGAGGATGAGCACGTAGACCTCGGGATGTCCGAAGATCCAGAAGAGGTGCTGCCAGAGCAGCGGATCCCCGCCCATGGCCACGTCGAAGAACGTCGCGCCGTAGGAGCGCTGGAACATGAGGAGCACCAGGGCGACCGTGATGACGGGCAGCGAGAACACGAGCAGGAACTGCACCACCAGGATCATCCAGGTGAACACCGGGAGCTTCATCATTGACATTCCCGGGGCGCGCATGTTGAGCACCGTGACGATGAGGTTGATGGAGCCGATCAGCGAGGCGACGCCCGCCACCTGCAGACCGAGGATCCAGAAGTCCACGCCGTTGCTCGGCGAGAACACCGGGCCCGAGTTCGGGGCGTACATGAACCAGCCGCCGTCGGCCGCTCCGCCGA
Source organism: Actinomycetota bacterium (assembly GCA_039800125.1). GTDB lineage: Bacteria > Actinomycetota > Acidimicrobiia > Acidimicrobiales > Ilumatobacteraceae > UBA2093. Next base: position 1,893 of record JBDLRG010000219.1, on the reverse strand, counting down.
GGAACCACGAGAGGTTGAGGATGATTCCACCGGCCAGCAGCAGCCACAGGGAGAGCGCGTTCAGGCGCGGAAACGCCACGTCGCGCGCGCCGATCTGCAGCGGCAGGAAGTAGTTGGCGAACGCCGCCGCGAGCGGCATGCCGAAGAGGAAGACCATCGTCGTGCCGTGCATGGTGAACATCTGGTTGTACTGGTCCGCGCTGAGGATGCGACCGTCCGGAGCGGCGAGCTGCAGACGGATGAGGAGCGCCTCGATCCCGCCCACCACGAAGAAGAACAGGGCGATGGCCCCGTACATGATGCCGATCTTCTTGTGATCGACGGTGAAGAGCCACGAGCGCCAGCCGGTGGTCGCCACCGGACGACGCACCGCACCGAGTCCCTCGACGGGACCGACGACTGCAGGGGTCGGCGTGGAGGGCCTATTGATGATCGCCATGGGGTTCTCCGGTCACTTCAGGGTCAGCAGATACGCAACGAGTTTGTCGATGTCGTCCTCGGTCAGGCCGAGCGCGGGCATGCCGCGCGGCATCCCGTTCGATGGACCCAGCCTGTCGGCATCGGCGTACATCGGCTTCATCGCCGGTGCATTGCGCAGCCAGGCCCGTAGGTCGGTCTGGTTGAGGCATTCCTCGGTGACCCCACGCAGGTACCTGGATCCGAACGAGGTCGAATCCGCCTCCCACACGTCCCTGCGGCACGAAGGGGTGACGAGGTCGAACATCGCGCCGGCGAAAGTGTTGCGCGACATGAGATGCGACAGGTTCGGTGCCGCGCCCGAGTAGACGTTGTCCTGCGGCGCGGCGATGGCCGGGGTGCCGTCGTTCTTCTGCAGGCCGTTCACCTGATGGCAGCGCACGCACTGATTGAGGAACACCTGCTCGCCCTCGGCGGCCAGGGTTCCCTCGGCGGGCGGCTCATAAGCGCGCTGCTGGTTCGCCACCCATGTGGCGAAATCCTCGGCCGAGAGGGCGACGGCCTCCATGCGCATGTTGGCGTGCGACAGACCGCAGAACTCGGTGCACTGACCCGCATAGATTCCGGGCTGGTCGGCTTCGAGCCGGAGAAGGTGGATACGACCGGGAACCGCGTCCTTCTTGCCGTTGAGCGCCGGAATCCAGTACGAGTGGATGACGTCGCGGCTGGTTTCACGCAGCAGCACCTTGGTTCCGGCCGGCATGACGAGTTGACCCGAGGTGATGATGGGCTGATTGATGCCGAACTCGGGCTGCACCGGGTAGTCGTACTCCCACCACCACTGCTGGCCGGTGACGTTGATGATGAGTTCGGTGTCCTTCGTCTCGGCGAGGTCGAAGATGGCGCGGAAGGTGAACACACCCACGACGCTGAGGATGAGCGCGGGAATGATGGTGAGGGTGATCTCGACCACCGGCTTGCCGTGCGCCTGGCTGGGGATGGGCTGACCGCGGTCGCGATAGCGCCAGAAGATGTAGCCGGCGAAGGCAAGCACGAGGACCCCGACGACGCCCGCGATGGGGAACACGAGCAGGTTGAGATTGTGGATCAATTGCGCGTTCGGACCCTTCGGAACGAAGGTGTCCTGGGGCGCGTCCTTCGCGCAGCCGGCGAGCAGTGCGACTCCGGCGACCGCGAGAGCGGGGCGGAGGAACCTGCGGTGGAGGGGTGTCCGGGTGTCCATGTGCTTCTCCGTTGAACGAGTATGACGGCGATCCATCAGGGAACCACCATCGTCACGGCGCCGTCGACGCCGGGAACGGTCAGGGTGTAGGGCTTGCCCTCGGCGGCGGGCGCTCCGATCGTGAGGAGCAGCACGTTCTCCTGGTTCCTGCCGGTGAGCTGCGTGCAGAGTCGCTTCTCCTCGACCACGTCGCCCTCGCCCACGGCCTCGTCACCGAGATACGCCACCAGTCG
>JBDLRG010000218.1:0-3221 GCA_039800125.1 Actinomycetota bacterium | reverse complement strand
GCCGCCAAGCTCGCGGTGGGGTACACCCTCGATGAGATCCCCAACGACATCACGAGGGCGACGCCCGCGAGCTTCGAGCCGACCATCGACTACGTGGTCACGAAAATCCCGCGTTGGGCCTTCGAGAAATTCCCGGGCACCGCCGGTGTGCTCGGGACCCAGATGCAGAGCGTGGGCGAGGTGATGGCGATCGGTCGCACCTTCCCCGAGAGTCTGCAGAAGGCACTTCGCTCGCTCGAACAGGGTCGAGCGGGTCTCGGCGCCGATCCCGCGGAGACTCTCCTCGATCCATCGAGCGACGACGAACTGCTCGCGATGGCCGGGATCGCCACACCGGACCGGATCTTCCAGGTGGGCGAACTGCTCCGACGTGGCGTCGATCCGGCCCGGGTGCACGACGTGACACGCATCGATCCATGGTTCCTCGATCAAATGCTCCTCATCGTCGAGGAACGGCGGCACATCGAGGGCAGTGGACTCGCTGCTCTGGACAGGCGAGCGATGCGCCGGGCCAAGCGCCTCGGCTTCTCCGATGCCCAGATCGCCCATCTCACCGGGGTGTCGGTCCCGGATGTGCGTGCGCGCCGAATGGATCTCGGCGTGCTGCCCACGTACAAGACCGTGGACACCTGCGGTGCCGAATTCGCAGCCTCTACGCCGTACCACTACTCGAGTTGGGAGGATGAGAACGAGGTCTCGCCCTCCGATCGCCCGAGGGTCGTCATCCTCGGATCGGGGCCGAACCGCATCGGGCAGGGAATCGAGTTCGACTATTGCTGCGTGCACGCCAGTTTCGCGCTCCGCGAGGCCGGCTTCGAGACGGTCATGATCAACTGCAACCCGGAGACGGTCTCGACCGACTACGACACCTCGGATCGTCTGTACTTCGAGCCGCTCACCGCCGAGGACGTCCTCAACGTGATCGAGGCCGAGACCGTCGCGGCCGGAGGCGTGCGTCCCCGTGTGGTGGTGGGGTTGGGAGGGCAGACACCTCTCAAGCTGGCGGCAGGAATCGACCCCGAACTGGTCGCGGGCACGCCGCCACGGAGCATCGACATTGCCGAGGACCGCGAGAAGTGGAATGAATTGTGCGCAAGTCTCTCCATTCCCCAACCCCCCGGTGGGACCGCCACATCGCTCGCTCAGGCTCGGGACATCGCGGGCCGCATCGGGTTCCCCGTCCTCGTACGCCCGAGTTACGTGTTGGGCGGCAGGGCCATGAAGATCGTGCACGACGTGGAGTCGCTCGACCGGGCGATGACGGAACTCGCCGCCGACGGCTCGCTCGGCAGGGAGGGTGGTCTCTCCGCCGAGCGCCCCGTCCTCATCGACAGGTTCCTCGAGGATGCGACCGAGGTGGACGTCGACGCCATCCGGGATGCGACGGGTGAGGTGCTCATCGGGGGCGTCATGGAGCACGTCGAGGAGGCCGGTGTGCATTCCGGCGACAGCGCCTGTGCCATCCCGCCCCAGACGCTCCTGCCCTGGGTCATCGAGGTCATCGAGGCTTATGTCCGTTCGATCGCCGAGGCCCTCGAGGTCGTCGGCCTGATCAACGTCCAGTTCGCCGTGGCGGGGACGACGGTCCACGTCATCGAAGCCAATCCGCGTGCATCCCGTACGGTGCCGTTCGTGGCGAAGGCCACCGGGGTCCCCCTCGTGAAGGTCGCGAGCAGGGTGATGCTCGGTGCGTCCCTGGCGGAACTGCGCACGGAGGGACTCCTCTGCGAACCCGTGGTCGGTGGACACGTCGCGGTGAAGGAGGCGGTCATGCCCTTCAACAGGTTCCCCGACGTCGACACTGCCCTCGGCCCGGAGATGCGTTCGACCGGCGAGGTCATGGGCATCGACGAGACCTTCGGTCGGGCGTTCGTCAAGGCCCAGACCGCTGCCGGGACGATCCTTCCCGTGGAGGGGACTGTCTTCCTGTCCCTGAACGACAAGGACAAGCCGGCCGGACTCGTCGTCGCCCGACGCCTGCGACGTCTCGGACTCGGCATCGCCGCGACCACCGGCACCGCGGCGTACCTGGCACGTTTCGGATTCGAGGTGGACACCACGGTGGGCAAGTTGTCCGAGATGGGAGGCACCCAACTGGAGAACGCGGTGGAACTCGTGAAGGCCGGCCGTATCGCCTTCGTCGTGAACACCCCCCACGGACGAGGCTCGCGGGAGGACGGTGAGGCGATTCGCAAAGCCGCCAACTCCCACGGCGTCCCCAGTCTCACCACCGTGGAGGCCGCACTCGCGGCGGTGGATGGTCTGCTCGAACAACGCGACTCGGAGACGCGCGTGCGGTCCCTGCAGGAGTACCACGGGCGATGAGGACGCGTCGCGCGGATGCGGCCCTCGACAGGCTCGGAGCGGTGGAGGTCGGTGGAGTCCGGCTCCGAACCCCCTTCATGACGGCGTCGGGGACGTCCGGGCACGACACCGAGCTCTCCTTCGCCATGGATCTGTCCCGACTGGGAGCGGTCACGGTGAAGAGCCTGTGGCACGGGCCATGGGCCGGCAACCCCGCGCCGCGCGTGCACACCGCCGCGGCGGGCATGCTCAATGCGGTGGGCTTGCAGGGCCCCGGTACGGATGCGTGGATCGATGAATCGCTCCCGCGGCTGGAGGCGCTCGGAGCGAGTTGCGTGGCGAGCATCTGGGGTCGAACGGTGGAGGAGTACGCACTGGCGGCACGGTCCCTGGTGCGCGCGGGGACACGGGTGCTGGCCGTCGAGGTGAACCTTTCGTGCCCGAATCTCGAGGGTCGCAGCGGCATCATCGCTCATGATCCCGTCGTCTCCGCGGGCGCGGTGTCGGCGGTGGTGGCCGTGTCGCCTGTCCCGGTGTGGGCGAAGCTCAGTCCGAACACGGATCGCATCATCGAGGTGGCCGAGTCCGTGATCGGGGCCGGCGCAAGAGCACTGACCCTCGTCAATACGGTCCTCGGGATGGGAGTCGATCCGGTCTCGGGTCGGGCCCTGCTGGGCAACGGCGGTGGAGGTCTGTCGGGAAGGGCGATTCACCCGGTGGCCGTGCGCGCGGTGCACGACGTGCACGTGGCGTTGCCGGGTGTCGACATCGTGGGCGTCGGCGGCATTTCCACGGGCGCGGATGCGTTGGAGATGTTCCGGGTCGGTGCCACCGCGGTGCAGGTGGGCACCGCCAGCTTCGCGCGACCCGATGCCACCCTGCGCATCGCACGTGAGGCCGCGCTCCTCGCGGAGCGG
>JBDLRG010000217.1:0-3322 GCA_039800125.1 Actinomycetota bacterium | reverse complement strand
CCTCAATGAACTGCTCGATCCGGTCATCCGCGACCTGGACGACGCCGGCAATCCCACCCTCGCCTTCCTCGCCAGCGGCTGGGAGGGCATCAAGGTGCGTCTCACCGCCAAGGCCCCGACCCGGGCCGACGCCCATGTCCTCATCGGCGAATGGGACGCGCGCGTGCGGGCACTCGCGGGGGACATCGTGTTCGGCACGGACGGCGACACCATGGAGTCCGTCGTCCTCGCCGAGTTGGAGAAGAAGGGCTGGACGCTGGGGACGGCGGAATCGGTGACCGGCGGCCTCGTCGCCGGTCGACTCACGGGTGTTCCGGGGTCGTCCCGCGTCTTCACAGGATCGGTCGTGTCCTACGACAGCGAGGTGAAGTTCGACCTGCTCGGGGTCGACCGGGGACCGGTGGTGAGCGAGGCGGCGGCGGTGCAGATGGCCGAGGGCGTGCGTCGCGTCCTGCGGTGTGACGTGGGACTGGCTCTCACCGGCGTTGCCGGCCCCGATGAACAGGACGGTCGCAAGTCGGGAACCCTGTGCATCGGCGTGTCGCTGCCCGGGAGGGGCACGCATTCCACGACCGTGGTGCTGCCGGGCTTGCGCGACCAGATGCGGCAGTACTCGGTGATTTCGGCGCTGGACTTCCTGCGTCGGTTGCTGAGGGAGGCCTGAGGCAATCGGAACCCCCGCGAAGAGCCTCGGTACACTCGACCATCTGCCCCCGTAGCTCAGTTGGATAGAGCATCGGACTTCTAATCCGCAGGTCGCACGTTCGAATCGTGCCGGGGGCGCGGTTCGGCCCCGAGCATCGTCGTATGCGGGGACCGGAGCGAGGCTTTGACGCACCCGTCGTTTACACTGGGCGCAATGGATTTCAAGAAGGATGACATCGTCATCTACCCCCAGCACGGAGCCTGCAAGGTCAAGGGGGTGAAGAAGCTCGACTTCTTCGGCAAGAAGGAGTCCTACCTCATCCTCGAGACCGTCATCAACGAGATGACGCTGCGGGTCCCGGTGGCCAAGCTCGATGAAGTGGGCGTGCGACCCCCTGTGAATCCCGACGAGCTCGAGGATCTCGTCGCCGTTCTCTCGAAGGCCGATCCCCGCGTGCCGGCCAACTGGTCGCGCCGGTTCAAGAACCACCAGGAGAAGCTCAAGAGTGGCGACGTCTACCAGGTCGCAGAGGTGGTGCGGAATCTCGCGGCTCGCAACCGTGACGCCTCGTTGTCGGCGGCCGAGCGCACCATGTACGACAGGGCCAGGGTGAACCTGATCTCCGAGATTGCTCCGGCCCTCAAGGTCTCGAAGGAAGAGGCCGAGGAGTTCCTCAATCAGGCCCTCGAGCGCGGGGTGCTCAAGCCCGCCAAGGCGGCGAAGAAGCCCGCCACTGCCGCTCCTGCCACCGAGAGGAAGCCCGCCGAGAAGGCCCCGGCGGCGAAGAAGCCCCCAGTGAAGAAGCCCGCCGAGAAGGCCCCGGCGGCGAAGAAGCCGGCAGCGAAGAAGGCCGCCGTCGCCAAGGCCCCGGCGGCGAAGAAGCCCGCCGCCAAGAAGTCCTGAGCCCGCCCGCCGTGGCCCGGGTCGGTTTCATCGGCCTCGGCACCATGGGGGCACCCATGGCCGGTCACCTCGTGCGTGCCGGCCACGAGGTGAGCGTCCACAATCGCACCGCGTCGCGCGCGACGGAGTGGGCGGACGTCCACGGAGGGACGGTGGTGTCCTCGCCCGCAGCCGCAGCAGCCGGGTCCGATCTGGTGTTCGTCTGCGTGGGCGACGACCCGGACGTGCGCGAAGTGATCCTCGGGACCGACGGCGCTCTGGAAGGCGCGCGGCCCGGAACCATCGTCGTCGACCACACCACCACGAGTGCGCGGCTGGCCCGGGAACTGTCGGCGACGTGCGCGATTCGCGGCGTCGCGTTCATCGATGCCCCGGTGTCGGGAGGACAGTCGGGCGCCGAGTCGGGCACTCTCTCGGTGATGGGCGGCGCCGATGATGATGCGGCCTGGGCGACATTCGCCGGCGTCGCGGAGGCCTACGCACGGACCGTGGTCCGCATCGGCGGTGCCGGAGCGGGCCAGACGGCCAAGATGGTCAATCAGATCTGCATCGCGGGGGTCATCGAATCCCTCGCCGAGGGGCTCGCCTTCGCCCGCCGCGCGGGACTCGACACCGAGGCATTGCTCGTCGCCATCGGCGGGGGCGCGGCCCGCAGTTGGCAGATGGAGAATCGGGCCGTCACGATGCTCGAGGGGCGATTCGACTTCGGATTCGCCGTCGAGTGGATGGTCAAGGATCTCGGGCACTGCCTCGAGGAGGCCGGTCTCATCGGGGCCGACCTGCCGTCCACCGAGCGGATTCTGGGGTGGTATCGCGAGGTTCTCGCCGCCGGAGGTTCCCGCCTCGACACGAGCAGCCTCATCACCCGTCTTCCTTGACCCTGTTCCGTCGTGGACGGGACCCGCGGATCAGCTCTGGAGCACCCCGGCGAAGACGTCGAGCACCTCGTCGATCTGCTCGTCCGAGGTGACGAGTGGTGGGCAGAAGGCGATGCAACCGGGGATCGACCGGGCGATGACCCCGCGACGGATCATGGCATCGCGCACCTCGGTGGCGTCCCGACCCTCCGGCAGTGCCCCCGCACGGATGGCCCCGATGCCACGGGCACCCGTGAGCAACCCATCCGCCACCAGGGCCTCGAGCCCCGCCCCGAGCCTCTCTCCGATGCGCAGGGCGGCGGCGAGAAGCTCCTCGCGCTCGATGAGGTCGAGGTTGACGAGAGCCGCGGCGCAGACGGTGGCGTGCCCCGAATACGTGTAGCCGTGGCGCAGGAAGAACGCCGGGTCAGCCTCCATCGCGGCGCGGACGACCGGGCCGACGATCACCCCTCCGAGGGGTTGGTATCCGCTCGTCACGCCCTTGGCGAAGGTGATCAGGTCGGGGACCACCCCGTAGTGTTCGGCGCCGAACCACCGGCCGAGTCGACCGAAGCCGGTGATGACCTCGTCGAAGACGAGGAGGGCGCCCGTGTCGTCGCACAGACGGCGCAGGCCGCGCAGGTAGTCGGCATCGGCCGGCCAGACTCCGCCCGCTCCCTGAACCGGTTCGGCGATGACCGCGGCGACGCGGCCCTCGTGGCGGGCGAAGGCGAGCGACACGGCCTCGATGTCGTCGGCCGGCACCTGTTCGACGCCGGCGAGCAACTCACCCCATCCGACCTTGTTCAGCGGGAGTCCCTGGGCGCTGGTGCCGCCGTAGTTCGTACCGTGGTAACCCCTGTCGCGGGAGATGATGACGGTGCGATCCGGGTCGCCGGCGAGGACGTGGACGAGG
>JBDLRG010000216.1:0-5683 GCA_039800125.1 Actinomycetota bacterium | reverse complement strand
AAGCAGGGTCGCAAGCAGAACGTCACCAAGAAGATGTTCCCCGGCTACCTGCTCGTGCGTTGCGAGATGGACGACGCCACCTGGCTGTGCATCCGCAACACCCCCGGTGTCACCGGCTTCGCCGGCCAGACGAACAAGGGCCAGCGCCCCGTGCCGTTGTCCCGCCGCGAGGTGGAGACGTTCCTCGGGGCCAAGCCCGAGGGCCAGGCGGCCCCCAAGCGCAAGGCCCCCAAGCTCGACTTCGAGGAGGGCGAGAGCGTCACCGTCAAGGAGGGTCCGTTCGCCGACTTCAACGGTGTCATCGCCGAGATCAACCCCGACCACATGAAGCTCAAGGTGCTCGTGAACATCTTCGGCCGCGAGACCCTCGTCGAGATGGACTTCGGCCAGGTCGCCAAGCTCTGAGAATCGAACCAAGGAAGTAGAACAATGGCAAAGAAGAAGCTCGCAGCGATCGTCAAGATCCAGATCCCGGCCGGCAAGGCCACCCCCGCTCCGCCGGTGGGTACGGCTCTCGGACCGCACGGTGTCCAGATCATGGACTTCGTCAAGCAGTACAACGCCGCCACCGAGTCCCAGGTCGGCACGATCATCCCCGTGGAGATCTCGATTTTCGAGGACCGTTCCTTCACGTTCATCCTCAAGACCCCGCCGACCCCGGTGCTGCTGCGCCAGAAGGCCGGACTCGAGAAGGCGTCCCAGACCCCGGGCAAGACCGTGGCCGGGACCGTCACCGAGGCCGACATCGAAGAGGTCGCCAAGATCAAGATGCCCGACCTGAACGCCTATGACCTCGAGGCCGCCAAGCAGCAGGTGCGCGGCACGGCCCGGTCCATGGGCCTCAAGGTGGTCTGACCACCACCACGGATCTCGCACCCGGATCACCTCGCCGGGGCAGAACACACCAACAACCACAAAGGAGAGAGGGAGGCATCATGCCGATGGGAAAGAAGTACAAGGCGGCGTCCGCACTGGTCGACCGCGACGCGCTCCACACGCCGACCGAGGCGGTCGAGCTCGTGAAGAAGACGGCCTCGGCCAAGTTCGACGAGTCCGTCGACGTGGCCGTGAACCTGGGGGTGGATCCCCGCAAGGCGGACCAGACCGTCCGGGGCACCGTCGCCCTGCCCTCGGGCTCGGGCAAGACCCTGCGCATCGCGGTCATCGCCGCCGGTGACGCCGCCACCGAGGCCCGCGCCGCCGGTGCCGACCTGGTGGGTGCCGACGACCTCGCCGCCGAGATCGAGAAGGGCAACATGGATTTCGATCTCATGATCGCCACTCCCGACATGATGCCGCTCGTGGGACGTCTCGGCCGCGTTCTCGGACCCCGCGGTCTCATGCCGAACCCCAAGTCCGGCACGGTGACCACCGACGTCGGTCGCGCCGTCGGGGAGTTCAAGGGCGGCAAGGTCGAGTACCGCACCGACCGCTACGGCAACGTCCACGTGCGCATCGGCAAGGCCTCCTTCACGGCGGCCGACCTCGAGGCCAACCTGCGGGCCGTGCTGGACGAGATCCAGAAGGCCAAGCCGGCCGCCGCCAAAGGTCGCTACATGCGCAAGATCACCATCTCGACGACCATGGGCCCCGGCATCAAGGTCGACGTCAACAGACTCCGTCCGACGGAGTGACCCGCCCCGGTGGGGCACCACCCTCGGGCCCGTATGCTCGGGGGCACAACAGACTTCTCTCGGTCCTCGCCAGAGACGTCCGGTCCGGTTCGCCGGCGAAGGGGCCCCGGCCCGCCGGATCAGGCGGACTCTGATTCCTTCGTGGGGTTCCCGCGTTCGATGAGGCGTTCGTGAACAGCGAGCGCCCCGAGCGACAGAGGAACACACGAAGGAGGTGAATATGTCAAACGTCCGTTCCGAGAAGGAAGCCATCGTCGCCGAGGTGCGCGGAAAGTTCGATGCCGCATCCGCGGTCATCGTCACCGAGTACCGCGGTCTCGGCGTGACCGCACTCGCGGACCTGCGCGGCAAGCTGCGCGAGGTCGGCACCGAGTACCGCGTCTACAAGAACACCCTGGCCCGCTTCGCGGCCCGCGACGCCGGCATCGAGGGTCTCGACGCCATGCTCGTGGGTCCCGTGGCCATTGCGTTCGTGTCCGACGACCTGGCGGCATCGGCCAAGGCCCTCAAGGACTTCGCCAAGACCAACCAGGCGCTCGTGCTCAAGGGCGGCGCCGTGGCCAAGAAGGTCGTGGATGCCCGCTACGTGGAGGTCCTCGCCGACCTGCCGTCCCGCGAGACCATGCTGGCCATGGTGGCCGGCCTGATCCAGGCCCTTCCCCGCAACATGGCCTACGGCCTCAAGGCCCTGGCCGACAAGAAGGAGGCGGAGGCGGCCTGAGCCGACCCCCGTCCCGACCATCCCATCCCATCCATCACAACGTTTCACATCACAAGAAGGAGAAGAGCGACATGGCTCTCACCAAGGAAGAGATCCTCGACGGGATCGCAGCACTGACCGTCATCGAGTTGAAGGAGCTCCTCGACGCGTTCGAGGAGAAGTTCGGCGTCTCGGCTTCCGCCCCTGTGGCCGTCATGGCCGCCGGTGCGGCCGGTGGCGGCGCCGCGGCCGGCGGTGACGACGAGAAGGACGAGTTCGACGTCATCCTCGTCGAGGGCGGTGCCCAGAAGATCAACGTCATCAAGGTGGTCCGCGAGCTCACCAGCCTCGGTCTCAAGGAGGCCAAGGACCTCGTCGACGGCGCCCCCAAGCCCGTCCTCGAGAAGGCGAGCAAGGACGACGCCGAGAAGGCCAAGGCCAAGCTCGTCGAGGCCGGCGCCACCGTCGAGGTCAAGTGACCCCGGCGCCCGGGGGAGATCCCCGGGCGCACCCGGAACCGATCGACAGGGGTTCCCGCGTCCGCGGGGGCCCCTGTCGTGCTGTCCGGGCCCGGTTCGCCCCCGCCGCCGCCCCCGGGGGTACTTGACGCGGGGGAGGGCCGGGGCGTACCTTGCCGGGAACTCGCGAGGGGTCCGCGAAGGTGGCTTCCCCTTGCCCGCGGGCCGATTTTGGCGATAGCGTTCCCGTTTGCCGTGTCTCGCCCCTCTGCTTTCCGCACCCCCCGTTCAGGGATCCGGTGCGTGAGCACGACGGGACCCGTCTCCGCCCTCGCCCGTCCCGCACATCAGGAGTAACCGTGGCCTCTCGCACCGCGTCCCATGACCGCTATTCGTTCGCGACCCTGCCCGAGCAGTTGGAGTTGCCGAATCTCATCGCGGTCCAGCGCGAGTCGTTCGAGTGGTTCATGAAGGAGGGTCTCAAGGAGACGTTCTCCGACATCTCCCCGATCACCGACTACTCCGGTGACCTGCGACTCGAGCTCCAGTTCGATCCCGACGACGAGGACCTCTGCCCCGGACCGAAGTTCACCGAGGAGGAGTGCCGCGAGAAGGAGATGACCTTCTCCACCCCGGTGTTCGTGCGCGCCATCTTCTCCAACCGTCAGACGGGCGAGATCAAGGAACAGGTCGTCTTCATGGGCGACTTCCCCAAGATGACCGGCAAGGGAACGTTCATCATCAACGGCACGGAGCGCGTCGTCGTCTCCCAGCTCGTGCGCAGCCCCGGCGTCATCTTCGAGCCGGGCGAGCGCTACCGCCTGCGCAACCTCTCGAAGCACCAGCTCGTCAAGGGAACCATTCACCCGTACCGTGGCGAGTGGCTCGAGTTCGACGTCGAGCAGAAGCCCGGCAAGGACGTCACCGCCGGCACGCGCGTGGCACGCAAGCGACGCATGAGCATCTTCACGCTGTTGCGCGCCCTCGGCTACGACGAGGAGAACACCCCCGGGTTCCTCGACCGCTTCGTCGACCACTTCGACTTCCTCCAGGGTCAGTGGGAGAAGGACCCCAACCTCCATCCCACCCGCGAGGAGGCCCTCCTCGAGATCTACAAGCGCGCCCGTCCCGGCGAGCCCGCATCGGCCGAGGCCGCCCGCGTGTACTTCGAGGGAGCCTTCTTCGAGAACCGTCGCTACGACCTGAGCCGCGTCGGTCGCTACAAGATCAACCGCAAGCTCGGCGAGGAACTGGCCCGCATCCCCGAGCTCTACGGCCTGCGTCGCGACCAGCTCGACCTGCCGACCGAGGACCAGGACGTCCTCTCGCGCTGCGAGGTCCTCGCCGCGGTTTCCTACATGCTCCACCTCGTCGACCAGAAGCCCGGCTACCGGCTCGACGACCAGGACCACTTCGCCAACCGCCGTGTGCGCTCGGTGGGCGAACTGATCCAGAACCAGGTGCGCATCGGTCTCTCGCGCATGGAGCGCGTCGTGCGCGAGCGCATGACCACCCAGGACGTCGAGGCCATCACGCCCCAGACCCTCATGAACATCCGGCCCGTCACCGCGGCCATCAAGGAATTCTTCAGCACCTCGCAGCTCTCCCAGTTCATGGACCAGGTGAACCCGCTCGCCGGCCTCACCCACCGCCGCCGTCTCTCGGCGCTCGGCCCGGGCGGTCTGTCGCGCGAGCGCGCCGGCTTCGAGGTCCGTGACGTCCACTTCTCGCACTACGGGCGCATGTGCCCGATCGAGACCCCCGAGGGTCCGAACATCGGCCTCATCGGTGCGCTGTCGTCGTATGCCCGCGTGAACCAGTTCGGCTTCATCGAGACCCCGTATCTCCGGGTCAAGAACGGCAAGGTCACGAAGGAGATCGTGTACATGGCCGCCGACGAGGAGGAGAAGTACGTCGTCGCCCAGGCCAACACCCCGGTCGACAAGGACGGCTCGCTCAAGGGCCCGCGCGTCCTCGTGCGTCGCTCGCCCCAGGCCGCCAGCCTCGAGGACCTCAAGAAGATGCTCGAGGCCGAGAGCTTCTTCGGTGCCACCACCGACATCGCCGCGGTGACGCCGGAGGAGGTCGACTTCATCGACGTGTCGCCGAAGCAGATCGTTTCGATCGGCACGGCGCTCATCCCGTTCCTCGAGCACGACGACGCCAACCGCGCCCTCATGGGCGCCAACATGCAGCGTCAGGCGGTCCCTCTGGTGCGTTCCGAGGCCCCCTACGTGGGCACCGGCATCGAGCGCCGCGCGGCTCTCGACGGCGCCGACGTGGTGCTCGCCGAGGACGACGGCGAGGTCGTCGAGATCACCGGTGACACCCTCGTCGTCCGTTACGACGGTCGCCCGAAGAAGGTCGAGCACAAGCTCCTCAAGTTCGACCGTTCGAACCAGGACACCTGCATCAACCAGGTGGTTCGGGTCGTGGAGGGCCAGCGGGTGAAGAAGGGCCAGCTCCTCGCGGACGGTCCCAGCACCGACGACGGCGAGCTCGCTCTCGGCAAGAACCTCCTCGTGGCCTTCATGCCGTGGGAGGGCTACAACTTCGAGGACGGCATCATCCTGTCCGAGCGCATGGTGCGCGATGACGTGCTCACGTCGATCCACATCCACAACTACGAGGTGGACGCCCGTGACACCAAGCTCGGGCCGGAGGAGATCTCGCGCGACATCCCGAACCTCTCGGACGACATCGTGCGCGACCTCGACGACGAGGGAATCATCCGCATCGGTGCCGAAGTGGGCCCCGGTGACGTGCTGGTGGGCAAGGTCACCCCGAAGGGCGAGACCGAGCTGACCCCCGAGGAGCGCCTGCTGCGCGCCATCTTCGGTGAGAAGGCCCGCGAGGTGCGCGACACGTCCCTCAAGGTCCCCCATGGCGAG
>JBDLRG010000215.1:0-2913 GCA_039800125.1 Actinomycetota bacterium | reverse complement strand
CCTTCAGGTGAGCCACGACGGACGAGATGATGTCCAGGGGGATGTCCTGGGGCAGCACCACCAGGCCCCCGCGACGGGCCACGGTCTCCGCCATGCGCCGCCCCGCCACCGCCGTCATGTTGGAGACGACGAGGGGGATGTGGGTACCGATCCGGTCGGGCGTCGTCAGATCGACGTCGAGGCGGGACGCAACGGACGACATGCTGGGAACCATGAAGACGTCGTTGTACGTCAGGTCGTGCACGGGAGGGCCGTCGAGGAAGCGCATAGGGCACGACGAGACTACCGTGTGCCCATGAGCACCCCCGACGACGTCCCCGTCGTGCTCATCCACGGCTGGGCCGGCAGTTTCGCCGAGACCTGGCAGGAACCGGGCATCGACGCACTGCTCGAAGACGCCGGTCGCATCGTGGTCGGAATCGACCTGCCCGGACACGGAAATGCCGAGAAATGGCACGATCCCCATGATTATCTGCGTCTCCCGGAGTGGCTCCTCGGTGCCCTCGACTCGGTCGCGCCGGTGGTGGACGTGGCGGCCTTCTCCCTCGGGGCCATGACGGCACTTCGAGCCCTCCAGGCTTCGCCCGGACGTTTCCGTCGCGTGCTCCTCGCCGGCATCGGGGACGCCGTCTTCGAGGCGACCGACCCGGCCGGCAACGCGAGGATCGTCGCGGCCCTCGAGGGTCGTGCACCCGAGGATGACGCCTTCGCCCAGGCATTCGCCCGCTACGCACGTGATCCCCGCAAGGACCTGACCGCGCTCACCGCCATCATGAAGCGTCCCTCGGGACCCCCGCTCGTGCCCGCCGACCTGGCGGGCGTGACGACGGAGGTGCGCATCGTCCTCGGTGATGCCGACTTCATGTGGCCCGCCGAGCGACTCGGGGCGGCGCTTCCGAACTCGAGCATCGGAGTGCTGCGCGGCACGGACCACTTCGCCACGCCCGGCGCTTTCTCCTTCATCGACGAAGTCCTCGGGTTCCTCGGCCGATGATCGACCGCGACCCCACTCGGGCCGGGGACATCCTGCGGGCGGGCGGCATCGTCGCCGTACCGACCGAGACCGTCTACGGGCTGGCAGCACTCGTGCACGACCCATCGGCGGTCGGACGGGTCTTCGAGGTGAAGGGTCGTCCGCGGTCCCATCCCCTCATCGTGCACATCGGGCGCCATGACGATCCCGGGCGATGGGGTGAGATGACATCGGCCGCCGAAGCGCTGGTCGGGGCCTTCTGGCCGGGCCCGCTCACGATCCTGCTGCGCCGGACCTCGCTCGTACCGGATTGGGTGACAGGTGGACGCGACACGGTCGCCGTACGCATGCCGGACCATCCGGTGCTGCTCGATCTGCTGGACGAGCTCGACGACGCCTTGGTCGCGCCCTCGGCCAACCGTTTCGGAAGGGTCAGCCCCACCACCGCGGCCCACGTGGAGGCCGACCTGGGCGACGACATCGACCTCGTCCTCGAGGGCGGGCCGTGCCGGGTCGGGGTCGAGTCGACCATCATCGATTGCTCCTCCGACACACTCCAGATTCTCCGCCCCGGCGCCATCGACGCCGACGACATCACGGCGGTCTGTGGGCGTCGACCCGTGGCGTCCTCCGGGGAGGCACGCGCACCGGGCATGCTCCCCTCCCACTATGCCCCCGATGCACCCGTGATCCTGTGCGATGACCGCAACGAGGCGGACCTCGAGGTGCGGCGACTGATCGACGAGGGACGCGTCGTGGCGCTCGTCTGGCGGGAGAATCCGCGCGACTACGCGACCAGGCTGTACGACGATCTCCGCGCGGCCGATGACATCGCGGACATCATCGTGGCCGTCCTTCCTCCACCCGTGGGCATCGGACTCGCAGTCCGGGACAGACTCTCCCGCGCCGCCCATCCCCGCGAGGGGGACGTCACCGTCCGGTGAACCTGGCGTCCCTCTTCTCCATGAACGAGGCCACTCCCTCTGCGAAGTCCGCCGTGCGGAACAACGGCAACAACTGCAGAAAGACATGGTGGATGTTCTGTTCGAAGGTCTCGGTCTCGGCCGCCCGCATCATCCGCTTGATCGCCCGCACGGCCAGAGGTGCATTCGCTGCGATCTCCTCGGCCATCGACCGCGCCACTGCCGGCAGGTCCGCCGCAGGAACCACGGCGTTCACCAGCCCGAGGTCGAGGGATTCCGCGGCCGACAGTGTCCGGCCCGTGAAGGCGATCTCGGCGGCCTTGGCCCACCCCACGAGGCGGGGCAGCAACCAGGTTCCTCCGCTCTCGGGAAGGATGCCGCGCTTGGCGAACCCGGGGGCCAGCTTGGCGGTATCGGCCGCGATGCGGATGTCGCACCCGAGCGCCAGGTCGAGCCCGTAACCGGCCGCGCCCCCGTTGAGCGCACAGATGACCGGCGTGTCGATGTTGTGGAGCACCACGGGAGGAGCGTTGCGCAGGTCGAACTCGACCATGTTGGCCGAGGGATCGTCCAGGACCCCGCGTGACTCCTTCTTCCCCGACTGGGAACCGAGGTCGAGTCCGGCGCAGAACGCCCGTCCCGCCCCCGTGAAGACGATGCAGCGCACGTCGCGATCCGCATCGGCCTCGAGCAAGAGAGCCGACACGAGAGTCAGCATCTCGCCCGAGATGGTGTTGAGGCGATCGGGGGCGTTGAGGGTCAGGGTCGCGATGTGGCCGTGCTTCTCGAGGACGACTTCGGGGCTGGGACTCATGCTCGCACGATAGCCACGTTCTCCGGGGGCCTCGTCACCAGTGCCACGACCGTGCACCAGAAGAAGGTCGCGCCGGCGATGTGCACGGCGACGAGAACGACCGGAACATCCGTGAAGTACTGCAGGTACCCGATCCCCGCCTGCACGAGCGTCGCCCCGATGACGAGGTGCACCCCGTCGAGCAGGGACGGGTCACCCGACCG
>JBDLRG010000214.1:0-7300 GCA_039800125.1 Actinomycetota bacterium | reverse complement strand
GGTTCGCCCCGGTCACCCAGGCGCTCCCCGGCACGACGGAGGGATCGAGCAGGTAGCGCACGCCGGACGCCGACGCCGTGCCGAGCTGGGCCGGTCCGATGTAACCGCGCACGAGGAGCGGGTGGGCGGCAAAGGACGCATCGTCGAGGGGCTCCACTTCGGCGGGCGAGAACTGGGCCTCGAGGCGCTTCAGGTCCACCTCGCGGTCGCCGGGAACACCGACGACGACGGTCTCGCGCGTGCCGTCGGGAGCGCGAACGGCGAGCACGACGTTCTTCAGCGTGTCGGCCGCCCGCCACTCGCGGTCGCTGCGGGGACGGTTCGCGTTGAGGAAGTCGACGAGCGCGGCGATCGTCGGGCAGCCGGGTGTGGCCACCTCGACCGTTGCGGGATGGTCGGCCACCTCGGCGGGAAGTGCTCCGGTGGCGACGGCCTCGGTGTTGGCGGCGTAGTCGCACCCGGTGCAGCGCACGAAGGTGTCCTCGCCCGCTTCGAGGGGTGCGAGGAACTCCTCGGACATCGACCCGCCCATGGCGCCGCTCATCGCGCGCACGATGACGTAGGGCAGTCCCAGGCGGCGGAAGATGCGCTCGTAGGCGTCGCGGTGGGCGGCGTACGAGGCGGCGAGACCCTCCTCGTCGATGTCGAAGGAGTACGAGTCCTTCATGAGGAACTCGCGACCGCGCAGCAGTCCGGCGCGCGGCCGGGCCTCGTCGCGGTACTTCGTCTGGATCTGGTACAGCGAGACGGGCAGGTCCTTGTAGCTGGAGTACAGGTCCTTGACGAGCAGCGTGAACATCTCCTCGTGCGTCGGCCCGAGCAGGAAATCGGCACCCTTGCGGTCGACGAGACGGAACAGGTTGTCGCCGTATTCGTCCCACCGACCCGTGGCCTCGTACACCTCGCGCGGGAGCAGGGCGGGGAAGTGGACCTCCTGGGCGATGGTGTCCATCTCCCGGCGCACGATCTCCTCCACCCGGCGCAGCACCCGCTGTCCGAGGGGGAGCCACGTGTAGCCCCCGGGGGCCGCCCGGCGGATGTAGCCGGCCCTGACGAGGAGGCGGTGGCTGGGAACCTCGGCGTCCGCGGGGTCGTCCCGCAGGGTGCGGACGAACAGGGTGGAGAGGCGCAGCACGGAGCGAAACCCTAGTGGCGACGGGTAGTATCGGAGCCGTCCTTTGAAGTTCGATGAACGGAAGGCACGGGTGACCCCCGTGTCTTTTTTATTCTGTAGAGCCGGAAACGGTGGGAGGTGGTGAGCACATGGCCGGAACAGTCGTTGACACCGTGACCACCATGGTCAGCCCGATCCTGGCCGATCTCGGCCTCGAGCTCTACGACCTCGAGTACTCCGGAGGGGTGCTGAGAGTCACCATCGACACCCCCGCCGGCTCGCCGGCCGGGGTCGACATCGACGCCATCTCCCTCGTGTCGCGCCTCCTCGGCCGCGAACTGGACCACGACGAGAACGCGGTGCCGGGTCGCTTCACCCTCGAGGTGACGAGTCCCGGCCTCGAGCGCACCCTGCGCACCCCCGAGCACTACGTCCGCGAGACCGGCAAGACCGTGTCGGTGCGCCTCGTGGCCCCTCTCGACGGCCGCCGCCGCCTCACCGGCATGCTCGTGGGCTCGGACGCCGCGACGGCCACGGTGCGCCTCGACGAGGACGGCGAAGAGGTCGTGTTCCCCCTGTCCCAGGTGGAGCGCACCAAGACCGTGTTCGTCTGGGAGTCCCAGCCCAAGCCCAATTCACCCGAGGCCCGCCGCGCCCGCCGCGCCGCGGCCGATACCAGCACGAGCGACGAGGAGGTCGGTGCCCGATGAGCAACATGGACATGTCCGAAGCGGTGAGGATGCTCGCCGACCACCACGGCATCGGCGTCGACGCCCTCCTGCAGGTGCTCGTCGAGGCCCTCGCCACCGCCTACAAGAAGCGCCCCGGCGCGGCCGACGAGGTCATCGTCGAGATCAACCCCGAGAACCTCGACATGCGCTTCACCGCCTACGACGTCGACGACGACGGCAACTGGATCAACGAGCGCGACGACACGCCGAGCAAGAACGAGCTCGGCCGCATCGCCGCGGCCACGTTCAAGCAGGTGATGAGCCAGCGCATCCGCGAGGTGGAGCGCGACCGCAAGTTCGAGGAGTACGCCAACCGCGAGGGCGACCTCGTCAACGGCATCATCCAGCAGGCCGACGGCCGCTACGCACTGCTCGACCTCGGCAAGGTCGAGGCGCTGCTGCCCCAGGCGGAGCAGGTCCAGTACGAGCGTCCGGAGAACGGCGCGCGTCTCAAGGCCTACATCGTCGAGGTCCGCAAGACCGCCAAGGGCCCCCAGATCGTCGTGTCCCGCACGCATCCCGGTCTCGTGAAGCGCCTGTTCGAGCTCGAGGTCCCCGAGATCGCCGACGGCATCGTCGAGATCAAGGCCTGTGCCCGTGACGCCGGCCACCGCACCAAGATCGCGGTCGACTCGAACGACCCGAACGTCGATCCCGTGGGTGCCTGCGTGGGCGCGCGCGGCGGCCGCGTGCGGATGGTGGTCAACGAGCTCCAGGGCGAGAAGATCGACATCATCGCCTTCAGCGACGACACCGTCGACTTCATCGCCAAGGCACTCTCGCCGGCAAAGGTCACCGAGGTGCGCCTCAGCGAGGACCGCACCCAAGCCGACGTCATCGTGCCCGACTTCCAGCTGTCGCTCGCCATCGGCCGCGGCGGCCAGAACGCCCAGCTGGCCTCGCGCCTCACGGGTGTGCGTCTCGACATCAAGAGCGAGACCCAGGCCGCCAACGAGGCCCAGGGAATCTTCGAGCCCCGTCCGTCCCGGCGCGATTTCGCCGAGGGTGAATGGCGCACCGACGAGGCCACGGGCGAGCGCAGTTTCCATGCCGCCGACGGCACCGTCGTGAGCGAGAAGGACTGGGCGGGAGGCGCCGCCGCCGCCCCGGAGAGCACCACGGAGTCCTGACCCTTGGCAACCAAGAAGATCCGCATTTCCCTGCTGGCCGAGGAACTCGGCCTCACCAACAAGGAAGCCCTCGACCTCTCGAAGTCGATGGGCATCGACGTGCGCAACGCGTCGTCGTCCATGGAGGAGGCCCAGGCGGACCGCGTCCGTCGCAAGGCCGAGCGCGAGGGTCTCAAGCGCGATGTCCAGCCCGAGGAAGAGGGAGCCAAGAAGAAGGCCCCGGCCAAGAAGGCCGCCGCCAAGAAGGTCGCCGCCAAGAAGGTCGAGAGCGACGAGTCCGAGGGCACGCCCGCCGGTGAGTCGGCAGCCAAGGCGCCCGCCAAGAAGGCGGCCGCCGCGAAAGTGGCCGCGCCCGTCGAGGCAGAGCCGGTCGCGCCCGCGGCCCCCGTTGCGGCTCCCGCCGTGGATCAACCGGTCGAGATGCCGGCCGAGCCGGTTGCACCGGCACCGGTCGCCCCCGAGTCCCCAGCCGCCGAGCGTCCGGCCGAGACGCCTGCTGCACCCCCGACTGCTCCTGCATCCGGTGGTCGTTTCATCTCGAGTGGTCGCCCCACGCCGGGATCTGCTCCGGCCGCGCCGCCGCAGCGTCCTGCCGGTATGCCGCCGCAACGTCCCGCGGGTATGCCGCCCCAGCGTCCTGCCGGCATGCCGCCCCAGCGTCCTGCTGGTCCGCCGCCGGAGCGTCCCGTGTCGCCCGCGACGGGTCGACCCATTCCTCCGCCGCCTCCCCCGCGTGCGATCTCGCCCACCACGGGTCGTCCCATTCCTCCGCCGCCCAGTGGCGTCCGTCCCGGCGGTGTGCGTCCCGGCCCCGGAGGTCCTCGTCCCGGCGGTTTCCGTCCCGGCCCGGGTGGTCCTCGTCCCGGTGGACCCGGCGGTCCCGGCGGTTTCCGTCCCGGCCCGGGTGGTCCTCGTCCGGGTGGCCCGGGTGGTCCGGGTGGCCCCGGAGGGCGTCCCGGCTTCGGTGGTCCGCGCCCCGGTGGACCCGGCGGTGGTCCCGGTGGTCCGCGCCCCGGTGGACCCGGCGGTGGTCCCGGTGGCCCGCGCCCCGGCTTTGGCGCCGGTCCCGGCGGGCGTCCGAACGGCCAGCGCCGTGCACCCCGCAAGAAGTCCCGTGCGCGGCGGCGTCGCGAGTTCGAGGAGATGCAGCCGCAGTTCACGAACTACACGAACTCGAACGCGCCCGTCCCCGAGGGAACGATCATCGTCGAGCGCGGCTCGTCGGCCCAGGAGTTCGCTCCCAAGCTGAACCGCACCGCCGCCGACGTCGTGCGCTTCCTTCTCGAGAACGGCGAGATGATCACCGCCACGATGAGCCTCGGCGACGAGCAGATGGAACTGTTCGCGCTCGAGATCGGCGCCGAGATCCTGCTCGTCGACCCGGGCCAGCAGGAAGAGATGGAGCTCCAGGCCCTCTTCGACGACTCCGATGACGACGACGAGGCCGCCCAGGAGTGGCGCCCGCCGGTCATCACCGTCATGGGACACGTCGACCACGGCAAGACGACCCTGCTCGACCGCATCCGCTCGGCCAACGTCGTCGCGGGCGAGGCCGGCGGCATCACCCAGCACATCGGCGCCTACCAGGTGGACAAGAACGGCAAGAAGGTCACCTTCATCGACACCCCGGGTCACGCCGCGTTCACCAAGATGCGCGCCCGCGGTGCACAGGTGACCGACGTGGTCGTGCTCGTGGTCGCCGCCGACGACGGCGTCATGCCCCAGACCATCGAGGCCATCAACCACGCCCGCGCAGCCGACGTGCCCATCATCGTGGCCGTCAACAAGATCGACAAGGAAAATGCCGATCCGCAGCGTGTGCTCACCCAGTTGGCCGAGTACGAACTGGTCCCGGAAGCATGGGGTGGAGACACCATCGTCGTCGAGATGTCTGCACAGCAGAACATCGGTGTCGACGATCTGCTCGATCAGTTGAACGTCGTCGCCGAGTTGGAAGAACTCACCGCCAACCCGACGGGTCGCGCCAAGGGCATCGTGCTCGAAGCCAACCTCGACATCGGTCGCGGACCGGTGGCCACCATCCTCGTCGACAAGGGCTCCCTGAAGGTCGGAGACCCCATCGTCGCCGGTGCGGCATGGGGCAAGGTGCGCGCCATCATCAACGACCGCGGCGAGCAGATCAAGGAAGCTGGGCCGTCCATGCCCGTGCAGGTTCTCGGTCTGTCCACCGTTCCGTCGGCGGGTGACGAGTTCCGTGGTGCTCCCGACGAAAAGACGGCACGCACCGTTGGTGAGGCTCGCGAGCAGCGCTTCCGTGCGCTCAACCAGCGCGGTGATGCCCGCGTCCAGCGTGGCGTTCGTTTGGAGGACATCTTCAGCCAGATCCAGGCCGGAGAAGTCGCCACTCTGAACCTCATCATCAAGGCCGACGTGCACGGTTCGCTCGAAGCAGTCACCGAGAGTCTCCGCAAGCTCGAGCGTCCCGAGGTTCGCCCGGCGTTCGTGCACCGCGGCGTCGGTGCCATCACCGAGAACGACATCACGCTCGCGGCCACCACGAACGCCACGATCATCGGTTTCAACGTGCGTCCGGATCGCAAGGCCCGCGACCTGGCCGAGGCCGAGAAGGTGGAGATTCGTACCTACGAAATCATCTACAAGCTCCTCGAGGACATCGAGCGCGCCCTCGTCGGCATGCTCGCGCCGGAGTACGAAGAAGTGGTCACCGGCGAAGCCGAGGTCCGCGAGATCTTCCGCGTGCCCAAGATCGGCGCCATCGCCGGTTGCTACGTGCGCAGCGGTGTCATCACCCGCGGTACGAAGGTCCGCTTCATCCGCGAGGGCGTCATCATCTGGAAGGGTGCGATCCAGTCGTTGCGCCGCTTCAAGGAGGACGCCCGCGAGGTGCGCGAAGGTTTCGAATGCGGTATCGGCCTGTCCGACTTCCAGGATCTGAAGCCCGGAGACCTCATCGAGACCTTCGAAGAGAAGCAGATCGTCCGCGAGTAGGGTCGAATCGTCAGGTTCGACCCCAATCAACAAGGAGCAGTCATGGCTGACCTCGAGTTCTTCTTCGATCCGGTGTGCCCGTGGGCATGGATCACGTCGCGTTGGGTCACCGAGGTGCAGAAGGAGCGCAACTACGACGTCGAGTGGCGCTTCATCTCCTTGCAGTTCGTCAACGAAGACCGTGGCTACGACGAGGGATCCGAACCGCACCGCGCCTCGCACCAGGCAGGCACCAAGATTCTGCGTGCAGCTGCTCTCGCCCGCGCCGAGGCCGGCAACGAAGCCGTCGGTGCTCTCTACACCGCTGTCGGAACCGCATTGCACGCGCAAGGGGAGCGCGAGGAGTTCTTCCACAACCCCACCTTCTTCTTGGTCGACGTGCTGAGCCGTGCGAACCTCGACACCAAGTGGGCCGAGGGCGCCGACAACGAAGAGTTCGATGCAGTGTTGAAGGAAGAAACCATGATCGCCCTCGGCCGCACCGGCAAGGGTGTCGGTACGCCGATCCTCACCTTCAAGCCCGGCACGCCGAACGAGGGCAGCTTCTTCGGGCCGGTCATCTCTCAGGCCCCCAAGGGTGCTGATGCGACCAAGCTGTGGGACGCCATCGAGACCATCGCCACCACCTCAGGTATGGCAGAACTGAAGCGCTCGCTGCGCTCAGCTCCCGTCTTCGACTGAGTCGAAACGATCAGGCGGCCTGCAGGTCGGCGATGACCTGCTGCCAGCGCTCGGGATTGCTCTTGTACGGAGCGTAGAAACTGACGCGCTGGATCACGTCGTCGTAACGGCGCTTCAGTTCGGGAGCCACCTGTTCGGGTGTGCCCACCACGGCGAATGTGTTCAGGATCTCGTCGTTGATGAGATTGCCCATCTCCACCCACTTGCCCTGCTTGGAGAGCGTGTTCAGTTCGTCCTGGAGGCCACCCCAACCGTGGATGTCGAGCACGCCTCGGTAGGCGGGGGTGGAGCCGTAGAAGGCGATCTGCTGGCGTGTGCCGGCTGCTGCTGCCTGCATCTCTGATTCGTCGTTGCCGGTGACCACGAAGGACGGGCCGACGATCTCGAAGCCCTCCATGGTCTTGCCAACCTTGGCACGGCCACGAGCGAGAGCGGGGATGGTGACTTCGCGCAGGTATTTCTCCGTGGTGAAGCCGTGGCAGATGAAACCGTCGCAGACTTCGCCGGCGACTTCGGTCATCAGTTCGCCGACTCCAGCGAGGAAGATCTTCGGCGTGCCGAAACCGGCGAGATCGGCGCGGTCGGGCGTGAAGAACGGCGTCATGAGAGTGTGGGTGTAGAAGTCACCACGGAAGTTGAGCGGCGTGCCGTTCTCCCAGGTGTCCCAGATGGCG
>JBDLRG010000213.1:0-7532 GCA_039800125.1 Actinomycetota bacterium | reverse complement strand
CCGCTCGGGCTTGTCGATCTTGCGGTCCTTGCCGTCCTTCATGGTGCGCCGGAACAGGCGGCCACCGGAGTACTGGGTGGTGACGCGGTTGCGACGGCCGTGCTGACGCACGGTGACGAGGAATCCTCCGAGGTAGCCCATCAGAATCCCGCCCCCTCGCGCTCCCGGTTGATCCGCGCCGTGCGCTGAGCCGCCGTCATCAGCGCGTAGCCGACGAGGAGAACGAGCGCCGTCGAGATCGTGACCACCCACTGGTCCCAGCCGGCGTCGGCACCCACGCGCTGGGCGGCCAGCAGGATGAACCAGCCGAGCGACAGCGGGATGAGCACCTTCCAACCCAGATTCATGAGCTGGTCGTAACGCAGTCGCGGCAGGGTGGCACGGAACCACACGTAGATGTAGAGGAAGACGAGCACCTTGGCGAGGAGCCAGATGGTCCCCTCGAGGGCGTTGGGAACGAGGGGGATGTCGAGAACCGTGTCGCCGAAGGCCGGCGGCTGGGGTCCGCCGAAGAACAGGGTCACGATGAGTGCCGACATCGTGATGGTGTTCATGAACTCGGCGAGGAAGAAGAGGGCGAAACGGATCGAGGCGTACTCGGTGTTGAATCCGCCGACGAGCTCCTGCTCGGCCTCGACGAGGTCGAAGGGCGGTCGGTTGAGTTCGGCGGTCGCGGCGATGAGGAACACCACGAAGGGCACCACACCGGTGGCCACGACGTTCCATCGACCGGGCGTCGACTGGAGGTCGACGATGCCCGCCGTCGAGAGGGTCCCGGACACCAGGAGCACCGCCGCCAACGACAGTCCGAGGGCGGCCTCATAGGAGACCATCTGGGCCGAGGCGCGCACCGAACCCAGCAGCGGGTACTTCGAGCCGCTCGACCAGCCGGCGAGCATGATGCCGTAGACCGCGATGGAGGAGATGGCCAGGGCGAACAGCACCCCCACCGGGGGGTCGGCCAGTTGCAGTCGCGTCTGGTGCCCGAGGATCTCGACCGTCCCCGCCTTGTCGCCGCGGAAGTCCCCGCCGAGGGGTATGACCGCGAAGGCCAGGAATGCCGGCGCCAACGCGAGGTAGGGAGCCAGACGGAAGACCCATCGATCCGCGCGGTCGGGGATGAGATCCTCCTTGAAGAAGAGCTTCGTCCCGTCGGCGAGCGTCTGGAGCAGACCGAACGGACCGGCCTTGTTCGGCCCGACCCGGTTCTGCATGCCCGCGATGACCTTGCGCTCGAACCAGACCATGAGCATCGTGGCCACCAGTCCGACGACGAACACGAGGAGGACCTTGACGGTCACGATCACGAGCGGCGCCCAGAGGAGGTCACCCTCGAGCAGGGGGTCGAGCGAGAGCAGCGGATACATCAGATCGACTCGATTCTGACATCCGTCACCGGGTCGCCCCGGCGAACGAGGTCGCGCAGATCCGGATCACCGAGATTGAACGGCACCAGTGCGCATCCGCGCGGCACCGCGGCGCTCGGCGACACGCGCACGACCGTGGACCCGTGCGCGTTGGTCACGCGCACCACCGCCCCGGCCGGTGCCCCGATCCGCTCGAGATCGGTGGGGTGGATCCACATGCCCGACTCACCCGCGAGTCCCGCGAGTGCGGGGCTGTGCGCGGTGCGCACGGCGCGGTCCCACAGTCGACGCGACATCACCATGCGGAACTCGTACGAATTGCGCGGCGGAACGTCGACCACCGGCTCGCGAGCCGCGTCGGGAGCGACCGTCAGGATGCCTCCGTCGGACCCCGGTGCGGCGGCCTGCAGCAGGTCGGCCCAGCCGGGCACCGACTCCGTCATGAGGCTCTGCACGTCCGCGAGCGAAGTGACGCCCGCATCGTGACCGAGGAGCGCGAGGAGCTCGGCGGCGATCATCCAGTCCGGGCGCGATGTGCCCCGGGCGACGACGCGTCGCGTCACACCGGTGACCCGCCCCTCGAGGTTCGTCGTGGTGCCGTCCTTCTCCGCCCAGCCGGCGGCGGGGAGCACCACGTCGGCGCGCGAGGAGCTCGCGGTGAGGAAAGTGTCGACGGCGACGACGTACCGCGCGCCGGCCAATCCGCGGCGGGCGAGGTCGGCATCGGGGACGTCGGCGAGGGGATCGGCTCCGAGCAACACGAGACACTCGACGCGACCGAGGGCGGCCTCGGCGAGGATGGCGGCGGCGTCGACTCCGCCGCGGGGAGCGAGTCCCATGGACAGGGCCCCCCGGACGTTGCCACGGCGCAGCACCGGCAGCACCCTGGCCGAGGGCACCGCCGCGAGCACGGCATCGACGGCCGACATGACGTTCCCGGCGTTCTCGGCGAGGTTGGTACGACCCGCGACGACCACGACCGGTCCCGACGCGAGCTGTGCGGCGACCTCGGGATCGCCCAGCAATCCCGCGACGGCGGCCCGCTGACCGCCCGGATCGCACGTCACCGAACGCCAGGCGAGCGGTGTGAGGCCGGTGTCATGGCTCGTGACCTCGATGATGCGCGTCCCGCCGCGCAGTGCGGCGTCGCGCAGGCGCAGGTGGAGGACGGGCAGTTCCTCCTTGACGTCCGGGGCGAGCATCACGACCGTCGATGCGCCGCAGGTCTCGGCGATGGTCGCGGCGGGCAGTCCCAGGACCGACGCAGGCAATCCGTCGTCGAGTTGGGCGTCGCGCATCGTCACTCCGAGCGCGTCGGCGAGTCGGGCCCACAGGAAGGTGTCCTCGTTGGTGCCACGGGCACCGCCGAGCACGGCGATGCTCCCCGGCGATGCCATGCGCAGGGTCCGCGCCGTCGCCTCGAGTGCCGCGGCCCACGTCGTCTCCACCAGTTCGCCGTCGCGGGCGATGAGAGGTTGCTCCACCCGGCCCTCCGCACCGACCGCCTGGAAATCGAACCTTCCGCGGTCGCAGAGCCATCCGTGGTTGACGGGTTCGCTGTCCACCCCGAGGACGCGCACCACCTCGTCACGACTCGACTGCACGACGGTGCGACAGCCGACCGAGCAGGTGGTGCAGGTGCTCTCCTGCTGCTCGATGTCCCACGGACGCGCCTTGAAGCGGTACGGGGCAGCGGTCAGCGCGCCGACGGGACAGATCTGCACCGTGTTGCCGGAGAAGTGCGAGGCGAAGGGCTCGCCGGGGAAGGTCAGCACCTGGGTGTTGTTGCCGCGCTGCACGAAGTGGATGAGGGCGTCACCGGCGACCTCGTCGGCGAACCGCGTGCACCGGTCGCACAGGATGCAACGCTCGCGGTCGAGCTGCACGAGATCGCTGATGGGGATGGGCTTCTCGTAGTGGCGCTTCTCCTCGACGAAGCGGCTCTCGCCGGCACCGTGGCTGAAGGCCTGGTCCTGGAGCGGGCACTCGCCCCCCTTGTCGCACACCGGGCAGTCGAGCGGGTGGTTCGCCAACAGCAGCTCGATCATGCCCTCCTGGGCACGCTTCACCTGCGGGGTGTCCGTGCGCACGACCTGTCCCTCGGCCACCGGGGTCATGCAGCTCACGACCATCATCGGCCCGCGCGGACCCTCCACCTCGACGAGGCACTGGCGGCACATGCCCACCGAGCTCATCCGCGGGTGGTAGCAGAACCGCGGGATGTACTCGTCGGCCCGGTCGGCCGCGGCGATGATCCACTCACCGCGCCGGGCGGCGACGGTGCGACCGTTGATCGTGATGCTCACCGCGTCTGGATCGGGCGGCGGGCCGTCCGTCGTCACCGGTTCGTCCACGGTGCTCACCTCTCCACCGCCGTCACGGGGATGCGGGTGCGCTTCTGCACGAGCGCCTCGAACTCGGGGCGGAAGAGCGTCAGCGCGGAATGCACCGGTGCGTACGCCGACGGCCCGACGAAGCAGATCGTGTTCATCCGGTACGGGAAGGGCACCGCCTCGATCCCGCGCGAGCTGTCCGCCGCATGGGGGAACGCGCCCGGGCAGATGGACTCACCGACCTCGAACATCTGGTCGAGGTCCTCGAGCGTGCCCCGACCGTCGACGACGCGGGTGAGGATGCGCTCCAGCCAGGTCCCGCCCTCGCGACACGGCGTGCACTTCCCGCACGACTCGTGGGCGTAGAAACGCGTGAGCGTGAGTGCCGCGCGCGGGATGTCGGTGGTGTGGTCCATGACCATCACGGCACCCGACCCGAGCATCGAGCCGGCCGGCCCCACCTGCGAGGCCTCGAAGGGGAGATCCAGCTGCTCGGGGGTGAACCACGGCGCCGAGCCTCCGCCGGGGACGAAGGCCTTGAGGTCGTTGCCGTCCCGGATGCCGCCGCAGAAGTCCTCGCCGTAGATCAGGTCGCGGAAGGTGGTCGTTCCGTTGACGATCTCGTACACGCCGGGACGGCGCACGTGCCCCGACACCGCCACCATGCGGGTTCCCGGCGAGGTCGCGGTGCCGATGGCGGTGTAGGCCGCGGCTCCGTTGACCATGATCCAGGGAAGGTTCGAGAGCGTCTCGACATTGTTGACGATCGTGGGCCGGCCGTAGAGACCGACGGCGGCCGGGAAGTACGGCGGCTTGAGTCGCGGCATGCCGCGATTGCCCTCGAGGCTCTCGATGAGTGCGGTCTCTTCGCCCACCACGTAGGCACCCGCGCCCCAGTGCAGGACGATGTCCACCGAGAAACGCGACCCCATGATGTTGCGCCCGACGAACCCGGCCGCGTAGGCCTCGTTGAGGGCGGCGGCGAGTCGCTCCTGGGCGAGGGGCATCTCGCCGCGCACGTAGAGGAAGCAGCGCGTGAGGCCGGCCGCGTAGCAGGCGATGAGGCAGCCCTCGATGAGCTGGTGCGGGTCGAGCTCCATGAGGAGCCGGTCCTTGTAGGTGCCGGGCTCGCTCTCGTCCCCGTTCACCACGAGGTACCGCGGCCAGGAGTCGGCCGGCATGAGGCCCCACTTGGTGCCGGCCGGGAAACCGGCGCCGCCGCGACCGAGGACGGTGGCGGACCGCACCTCGTCGTGCACCTCGGACGCGGGGCGCGCGAGCGCCGCGCGCAGTCCCGCGTAACCGCCGGTGGCCAGGCTGCGCTCGAGAAGGTGCGCGTCACCGAGGCCGAAGCGGGACGTGACGATGCGGGGACGGTCCCCGTCCACGAAGCCGGCCGCGTGCTTCCAGGTTCCGCCCGGCCCGCTCACAGTGCCGGCCTTCCGTCGATCCATGCGGGCGCCTGCCCCGGCGCCTCGGGCGGCACCGCTCCGACCTCGCGGTCGGCCGGAATGTGCTGACGCACCCGGGCGAGCGTTCCGTGCACGGGCACGTCGTCGGCGCGTCCGTCGCGCAACTCGTCCACGAGGGCGTCGAAGTCGGTGGCCGTCACCCGGTAGCGATGCCGGTAATTCACCTGCAGACAGGGCGCCTCGGTGCACGCGGCCTGGCACTCGGCCCTCTCGAGGGTGAACATCCCGTCGGCGGTGGTGTCGCCCATGTGGATGCCGAGTCGCTCCTCCGCGTGGTGCATGAGTTCCTCTGCGCCCATGAGGGCGCACGACATGGTCCCGCAGATGTTGATCACGTAACGGCCGACGGGCTCGAACTTGAACATCTCGTAGAACGACGCGGTACCCCACACCTCGGCGGGGGTCGCATCGACGAGTTCGCCGATGTGCACCATGGCCTCGCGGGTGACCCAACCGTCCTGCTCCTGGGCGAGGTGCAGCAAAGGGATCATCGCGGACCGCGCGCGCGGATAGCGGACGACGATGCCGTGGGCGAGCCTGAGGTTGTCCTCGGTGAAGCGGGCCATCAGCGGTCCACCTCCCCCAGCACGGGATCCACGGACGAGATGATGGCCACGGCATCGGCCACGAGACCGCCGCGCATCATGTGGGGCATCGCCTGGATGTTGACGAACGATGGGGCGCGCACGTGCATGCGCAGCGGCTTGGCCGACCCGTCGCTCACGATGTAACAGCCGATCTCCCCGCGCGGGCTCTCGATCGCCACGTACACCTCGCCCTCGGGCACCTTGAATCCCTCGGTGAAGATCTTGAAGTGGTGGATCAGTGCCTCCATCGACTCGTCGATGCGGGCGCGCGGGGGCGGAGTGACCTTCTTGTCCTGGATGCGCCAGTCCCCCTTGGGCATCCGGTCGAGGATCTGTCGCACGATGCGCATCGACTCGCGGATCTCGGCGAGGCGGATGGCGTAGCGGTCGTAGGCGTCGCCGTACCGGCCCACCACCACGTCGAACTCGACCTCGTCGTAGTGCAGATAGGGCATGTCACGACGCAGGTCCCACGCGGTGCCGGTCGACCGCAGGATCGGACCGGTGCACCCCAGAGCCACCGCCTCGCTGGCCGTGATGATCCCGACGCCCTGGAGCCTCTCGCGCCAGATGGGTTGGCCATTCATGAGCACCTCGTACTCGCCGAGACGCTCCGGGAGCATGTCGAGGATGGAGAGCACGTCGTCGCGCCACCCCGGCGGCAGGTCGGCCGCGGTTCCGCCGGGACGGATGAAATTGTGGTTCATGCGCAGGCCGGTCACCTTCTGGAAGAAGCGCAGCACCTCCTCGCGCTCGCGCCACCCGTAGAGCATCATCGACACGGCCCCGATGTCCATGCCGTTCGTGGCGAGGAACAGGAGGTGGCTGCTCATCCGGTTCAACTCCGACAGGAGCATGCGCATCCACGTGGCCCGCTCGGGGATGTCCCCGTCGATGCCGAGCAGCTTCTCCACCGCCAGGGAGAACACCAGCTCGTTGTTGAGCGGGGATGCGTAGTCCATGCGGGTGACGTTCGTGCCGCCCTGCATCCAGGTGAGGTCCTCGCCCGTCTTCTCCATGCCCGTGTGCAGGTAGCCGATGATGGGCTTGCAGCGCAGAACCTCCTCGCCGCGCAACTCGAGCATGAGGCGCAGCACGCCGTGGGTGCTGGGGTGCGAGGGACCCATGTTGATGATCATCGTCTCGTCGTCGGGTGCCTCGTCGCGCACCTGGGCGAGCGCGGCGACCTCGCCCTCGCTCATGCGCAGCACGGCGCCGGTCTCGCGCAGCAGTCGCGACGCCCCGATCGTCCCGCGGTCGAGGAGCTCCTGGGCGCCCTCGTTCGTGCCGGCGGCGACGACGTCGGGATGATGCACGCCGGTCACGCGTTCGCCCCCTTGAACTGCACGGGGATGCGGCCCTGCGAATAGTCCTTGCGCAGGGGATGCCCGTCCCAGTCCTCGGGCATGAGGATGCGCGTGGGGTCGGGATGACCTGCGAAACGGATGCCGAACATGTCCCAGGTCTCGCGCTCGTGCGCCTCGGTCCCGGGGTGCAGGCCGAAGAGCGAATCGACGACCGGATCGGATTCGGGCACCTGCGTGCGCAGACGGATGCGCTCCTTGCGCGACAACGACAGGAGACCGAGCACCACCTCGAAACGTTCGGCGACGATTCCCTCGGGCAGTTCCCGCGCCGGAGCCCCGAGATAGTCGACCCCGGTGAGGTCGACGGCCATGTCGAAGCCCTCCTCGAGGAGGGTGGCCACCGTCGCGTGCCAGCGTTCCCGGGGAACGTGCAGCACGCGCTGGCCCCGCGACTCGCCGAGGGCGC
>JBDLRG010000212.1:0-3450 GCA_039800125.1 Actinomycetota bacterium | reverse complement strand
ACGACCATGCGTTCATCGACAGGCTGTGGCGCGACTGGTCCCCCGGTCTCGCAGGTGGCGACGACGCCGCCCGCGCCAAGGCGTGCTTCGCCGATCCCGCGCACATGGCGGCGGCGCTCGGTTATTACCGCGCCACCCTCGGCACGGGGCCCCGTGACCCGCGCTACGACGCCATCCAGGCCTCCGGATCGGGCGAGCTCGTCCAGCCGACGCTCTACCTGCACGGCAGCGACGACGGTTGCATGGGCGTCGAGGTTGCCGAGTCCGTGCGCACGCTCAGCCCGTGGGCCGAGGTTCGCATCATCGAGGGCGCCGGGCACTTCCTCCAGTTGGAGAGACCCGACGAGGTCGCCGAGGCGGTCCTCGGTTGGGTCAGTTGACCATTCTCTCCTTGCCCTCCCAGTAGGGGGCGCGCAGGTCCTTCTTGAGGATCTTCCCGCTGGGATTGCGCGGCAGGGCCTCGGCCCAATCCACGCTGGTCGGACACTTGAAGCCCGCGAGACGCTCCTTGGCATAGGCGATGATCTCGTCCTCGGTGACCTCGACGTCCTTGGCTCGCACCACGATCGCCTTGCCGGTCTCTCCCCACTTCTCGTGGGGAACGCCGATGACGGCGACGTCGGCGATGGCGGGATGCCCCATGAGCACGTTCTCCACCTCGGCGGGATACACGTTCTCGCCGCCCGACACGATCATGTCCTTCACCCGGTCGTGGATGTAGATGTAACCGTCGGCGTCGCTGTAGCCGGCGTCGCCGGTCTTGAACCAGCCGTCCGACGTGATCGCCTCGGCCGTGGCCTTCGGATTGTTCCAGTAGCCCTTCATGATCGTGGGTGCCTTCACCCAGATCTCGCCGACCTCGCCCGTCGGCATGTCGTTGCCGGTCGTGGAGTCCACGATGCGGATGCTCACGCCCGGGGCGGGCTTCCCGCACGAACGCAGACGATGCACGTTCGGGCCGGCGGGATCGTGGTCGGACGGCTCGAGCATCGTCGTGGCGCCGGTGGTCTCGGTGAGCCCGTACACCTGCATGAAGTCGCACTTGAACTTCGCGAGGCTCTGGGTGAGGACCTCCGCCGAGATGGGGGATGCTCCGTAACACATGAGCTCCATCGAGGAGAAGTCCGCGTTCTCCATCGCCGGCATCATGAGCATGAACTGCAGCACCGCGGGCACGAGGAAACCGTGGGTCACCCTGCGCTCGCCGATGAGACCGATGAGGCCGTTGGGGTCGAGGTCTCGCACGACGACGGTCGTGCATCCCTCGAACTGTCCGGCCGTCGCCCAGCCGCCGCCACCGATGTGGAAGAGCGGCATCGCGGCGAGGTTCACCGAGTCGGGGGAGAACTTCCACATCTGGCGCGCGGCCGGAAGGAGCGAGAAGAAGTTCGAGTTCGTCAGCATGACGCCCTTAGGGCGGCCGGTGGTGCCGCTCGAGTAGAGCTGGAACGCCACATCGTCCGCCGCCGCGGTCACCCGGGGCTCGTCAGCCGATGCCGAGGCGAGCCAAGCCTCGTATTCGACGTCGCCACCCTCGCCGCCGATCACCACCACGTGCTTGGCCGTCGTGAGGTTCGGGCGGATCGCCTCGAGCACGGGCAGGAAGTCCTTGTGGACGATGAACACCTTGGCCGCGGCGTCGTTGACGATGAACTCCACCTCCGGGGCAGCCAGACGCCAGTTGACGTCCACCGACACGGCGTTGAGGAGGGCGCATCCGTAGAAGACCTCGAAGTGCTCGATGCTGTTCTTGTCGAGGAAGGCCACGCGGTCCTGGGCCCCCACCCCCGCTGCGGCCAGGGCATTGGCCATGCGCCGGGAACGCTCGTAGAGGTCTCCCCACGTGCGGGTGCGTGTGCCCTCCCACAACGAGACGCGATCCGACTGGGCGGCGCCGTGGACGCGGATGATGTCGGCGATGGTGGACATGTTCTGTGACATGCGACGCAAGTTACTTGACGTAGCGCCGTTCCTCAACGGGGTCGGGCGATCCGGCCGCCCCCGGAACGGGCTCCGCTACGGTCGGGCTCCCATGGTCGAGCCTCGCTGTCCCGACGCCGTCACGGTGCGCTCCGCGGACGGCGCGGGCATCGTGGTGCACGATCTCGGTGGCGAGGGACCCGGGATCCTCCTCTCCCATGCCACCGGCTTCCATGCCCATTGCATGGCTCCGCTGGCCGGTGCCCTGCCGCGGCACCGGTGCCTCGCCCTCGACCACAGGGGCCACGGCGACGCCGACGTCGTCGACCCCTCCCGGCTTCTCTGGACGTCCTACGGCGACGACGCGCTCGCCGCGGCCCGACATGCCTGCGAGGTCGTCGGCGGACCGGTCACCGGTGTCGGCCACTCCATGGGGGGCGCATCGCTCATCATGGCCGCGGTGCGCGAGCCGGACCTCTTCTCCGCGCTCTATCTCTACGAGCCCATCGTCTTTCCTCCGCCCGACCCGCACGGCCCACCGCGGGCCGAGAGCCCCCTTCCGGCCGGAGCGCGGCGGCGCCGTTCAGTCTTCCCCGACGCTCGGACAGCGCTCGACAATTTCTCCGCCAAGCCACCCATGGCATCGTTCGATCCGGCGGTGCGCGAGGCTTACGTGCGTCACGGATTCTCGGAATGCGAGGAAGGCATCGTCCTCAAATGCGCGCCGGAACACGAGGCCCGCACCTATGAGACCGGCGCGACGTCCGGCGCGTGGGAGACATTGGGGTCCCTCATCGTGCCGACCAGGGTCATGTCCGGAGCGGTCGCGCCCTTCCAGCCCTCCTCTTTCGCTCATCTCGTCGCCGAGCGCATTCCCGGCGCGGTGTTCGTGCGCTGGGACGAGATGGGGCACTTCGGCCCCCTCGAGCATCCCGCGCGCATCGCGGCATGGATCGATGCCGCGGAGACCTCGAGGGTGAACGCATGAGGATCACGGAACTCGATGCGGCGGCGGACCGCATGCTCGAGCCGGTGCGCGACTCGCGAACGGGCCGGGTGGTGTTCGGTCTGGCGAGCACGGTGGGGGACTTCTCGCTCGTGTGGCACGTCACCGGTCTCTCCCTCTCGTTGCTCGGCCGCATCCGCCTCGCCGAGGCGATCGTGCTTTCGATCGCACTCGGGCTCGAGAGCCTCGTCGTGAACCAGGGAATCAAGCGTCTGTTCCGTCGCGAACGTCCCACCGTCTCCGGTGACGGACGTTTCGCGCTGCGCACGCCCTCCACGACGAGCTTCCCGAGCGGACACGCCTCCTCGGCGATGTTCGCCGTGGTCCTCCTCAGATCGTTCACGGGTGCTCCCCTCGTGTTCGTCTGGACGGCGATGGCCGTGGTCGTCGCCGTCAGCCGGGTGGTGGTGCGCATCCATCACCTCTCGGACGTCCTCGGCGGTCTCGTCACCGGTCTCGTGCTCGGCGGCGTCGCGTTGCCGATCGCCACTGCCGTCCTCACGTGAACAGAGCCCGCTGAATCA
>JBDLRG010000211.1:0-2609 GCA_039800125.1 Actinomycetota bacterium | reverse complement strand
CAGCTTCAGTTCGGCGAATGTCGCGCCGACCGGCGCCCGGTACAGCAGCGTCGCGTCGATCTCGAGCTTCATCCCCCGGGCCAGACGGTTGTAGATGACACGGGCGATCTTCGCGCGGTCCCCGGGCACCTTGGCCTCCCGCTCCACCAGCGAGGCCACCACCAACGCCTCGTAGGGCGAGACACCGACGAGTTGGGGCGCTTGTTCGAGAGCCTCCTGTCGTGCGACCCGCTCCATCATCGCCACCAGTCGCTCCACCACCCGTTGTTCGGTGTCGTCGCCCGACACCTGGTAGGTGTCCGGGAAGAGAAGGCCCTCCAACGACCCCGCGCCCCCGGGAGCGAGCGCGGCCGCAACCACCGATGCATCGGCCGCGGCCAGGAACTCCGCGGGGTCCATGAACGGCAGTCTCTCGGCGAGACGCGCCGCCATCTGCTCCACCGTCATCCCTTCGGGGAAGGTCACCGAGACGAACGTCGCGGACGGGGGCGTGGAGAGGAGCCGCAACACCTCGCCGGCGTCCGCGCGTGGACGCAGGGTGTAGTACCCGGCGATCGGAGAGAACCCGCCCCGATAGCCGGTGTACCAGCGGAACGCGACCTCGTTGATGATGATGCCCGCGTCGGCGAGGCGCGAGATCACCGCGTCGGCGTCCTCGCCGTCGTTCACGGTGAAGGTCACCGGGGATCCCGGCTCACCGGTCGGGTTGAGCTGACGGATCGCCCACATGCCCAGGGCGCCGAACAGAAGGAGGAATGCGCACACGGCGGTGACCGCGATGCGCAGGGGACGCACCCATCGCCGTCCGGGATCGGGAACCTCTTCGAGGGCCAGGTCGGCGAGTGCCCCCACCCTGTCCCACGGGTCCACCGTCCAGGGGGCATCGCCCCGTCCCTGGTCGCTCACGACCCGGATGCTCCACGATCCCGCGAGTCGAGCCATCCCTGCAGGATGAATGCCGCGGCAACCTTGTCCACCGACTGCCGACGTCGCGATCCGTGCACACCACGCTCGCGCAGGGACCCCTCCGCCGCGATGGTCGTGCGACGTTCATCGGAGAACACGAGAGGCACCCCGACCACGGTAGCGATGGCTGTCCCCTCGTCCCGGGCAGCCCGTGCCGCGGGACCCTCGGACCCGTCCATGTTCACCGGCAGACCCACGACCACGATCTCGATCTCCTCCTCGCCGACGATCCGGGCGATCGCGGCATGGTCGTCCGACCTGCGGCGACCTCGTGTCAGCACGGAGTGCGGCGAGGCCAGCGTCCCGCTGCGGTCGGAGACGGCGAGACCTATGCGCACGCTGCCGAGGTCGACGCCCAATGCCCGCACGGGATCAGCCGGCAGCGGCGCGCGCGATGCCCAGCGCCTCGTCGAGACCGGCGGGGTTCTTGCCGCCCGCCGTGGCGACGTCGCCCTTCCCGCCCCCGCCTCCACCGACGGCGCGTGCCGCGTCCTTGAGCAGGGAACCAGCGGAAATTCCGGCATCGGGCGCCACTGCCGCCGCCAGCGAGACCCCTCCCGAAGCGGTGATGCTCCCGATCACCGCCACCCGAACGCCGGGTTGCTGACGGATCGCCACTGCCAGCTCGCGGACGGCATCGGGTTCGAGTCCGTCCACACGCTCCACGACGATCCCGCCCGAGGCCGAGGCGGCCATCTCGGCGGCACGACCCGCGGCGAGGCGCGACCTGAGTTCCCGAACCTCGTCCTGCGCCGCCTTCAACTCGTCGAGTCGGCGCTGCACCCCGGTCACCACATCCTCGGCCCTCGCCCCGACGCTGTCGGCCACGCTGCCGAGCGTCGCGTGGAGCAGTTGCAGGTGGCGCACGCTGTGTTCGCCCGTCAGTGCCTCGATCCGCCGGAGGTTGGAACCGATCGAGGACTCGCTCACGATCTTGATCGTGCCGATGTCCCCCGTCGCGCGGACGTGGGTCCCTCCGCACAATTCGAAGGAGTCACCGGCCCGCAGCACCCTCACCGTGTCGCCGTACTTGTCCCCGAAGAACGCGATGGCCCCCTGGGCCAGTGCCTCCTCCTTGGAGGTCTCGAATGCGTCGACACCACTGTTGGCGAGCACCTGTCCGTTGGCCAGGGCTTCGATGCGTTCGATCTCCTCGGCAGTGAGTGCCTCGTAATGGCTGAAGTCGAAGCGGAGACGATCCGGGGCCACCAGCGATCCCGCCTGCTTGACGTGGTCGCCGAGGACCTCGCGCAGTGCCCAGTGCAGGATGTGGGTACCGGTGTGGTTTCGGCGAGTCGCGTCGCGGGCCTCCACGTCGATCTCGGCCCAAACAGACGCACCTTCGAACGGATCCCCGGACACCGGCCTGCAGAGATGGCGACGCAGACCCGGGAGGGCGAACGTCGTGTCGGTGACCGCCAACTCGAATCCCTCACCCGTGATCGATCCGGTGTCCCCCACTTGTCCGCCGCTCTCGGCGTAGAAGGGGCTGCGGTCGAGGAACACCTCCACGAGACCGTCCTCGGCGTCGATGAGCGACAGGATCGTGGCATCGGCACGCACGTGGGTGTATCCGACGAAGTCCGTCGTACCGTGGCGTTCCATCACCGAGCGGTGCATCTCGACCCTGTCGCCGACCGCAC
>JBDLRG010000210.1:0-4531 GCA_039800125.1 Actinomycetota bacterium | reverse complement strand
GGTTCTTCAACATCAAGTGCCGGGTGTCGGGAATGGCTCCCGACGCCGCCGTCCTGGTGGCGACGGTGCGTGCGCTCAAGGCGCACTCGGGTCGCCATCGCATCGTGGCGGGTCGACCCCTGCCGCCGGCACTCCTCGAGGAGAATCCCGACGACGTCCGTGCGGGAGCCGCCAACCTCGTCAAACAGATAGAGAACGTGCGGATCCACGGTGTCTCGCCGGTGGTGGCGGTGAACGCGTTCCCCGGGGACCATGCCAGCGAACACGCGGTGATCGCCGAGGTGGCCCGCGAGGCGGGCGCGACGACGGCAGTGTGCACGCATTTCGCCGACGGTGGACGGGGGGCGACGGACCTCGCCCGGGCGGTCGTCGAGGCCTGCGAGGAGCCGACCGACTTCACCCCCCTGTATGCCGACACCGACACGCTCGTGGACAAGATCGTCACGATCGCCACGCGCATCTACGGCGCCGCCACGGTCGAGTTCTCCGCCGAGGCGTCGCGACAACTCGCCCTCTACGAACGCCACGGTTTCGGCACGCTCCCCGTCTGCGTCGCCAAGACCCACCTCTCCATCAGCGGCGACCCCTCCCTGCGCGGTGCACCCACGGGACACGTGCTGACGGTGCGCGAGGTGCGGCTGTCGGCCGGGGCGGGCTTCATCTATCCGGTGTGCGGCGAGATGCGCACCATGCCCGGTCTCGGTGCGAACCCGGCTGCGGCGTCGGTGGACATCGACGCCGACGGACGCATCACCGGGCTCTTCTGACCCTGCGGTCGGCGGGCTGCCGATGGGGTGCCCGTGCCGACCGCATCGCCAGGGTTAGCGTTCCCCTGCGTGACGAGTTCTCTTCCCCGCCCCTCACGCTCGTGGTGGCTGCGAGCGGCCGGGACACTGGCGGCAGGATCGGTTCTCATCACGGCGACGGTCGTCGGCGCCGCTCCCCAGGTGTGGCGCGTGCTCAATGCCCACGATCAGGTGCCCGTGGAGCTGCCTCCGTTCGGCGGGCTCGCATCCCGGTCGCGCATCCTCGACACGACGGGAACCCTGGTGGGCGTCTTCGAGGTGGAGAACAGCCAGCCGGTGAGCATCGACTCGGTGCCCGACACCATGGTCGACGCGATCCTGGCGGTGGAGGACAGCGGATTCTTCACCCACAAGGGCGTCAACGTGCGCGCCCTCGTGCGCGCGACGCTCGCCAACTTCCAGTACTCCTCCGGACGTCAGGGCGCCTCCACGATCACCCAACAGGTGGTGAAGAACGAGTATCTGGCCGGTGTCCCCCGTGACGGCCGGTACAAGATCCTGCAGGCCCGCTATGCGGTGATGCTGGAGAAGACCGTCGAGAAGAAGTACATCGTCGAGCGTTACCTCAACACCGTGTTCTTCGGCAACAACGCCTACGGAGTGCAGGCCGCCGCCGAGATCTACTTCGGGGTCTCCGTGGCCGAACTGACCCTGGCCCAGGCGGGCTTCCTCGCCGGTCTCGTGCGTGCCCCCTCGACCTACGACCCCATCCGGCGCCCGGAGCAGTCGAAACGACGCTTCGCCCAGGTGCTCGACCGCTTCGTGGAGACGGGTCTCATGACGCGCGAGGAGGCCGACGGGACCCTCGCCACGTTCGCCATCCCCGAATCGGTCAAGAGCATCCCCCGCACCACGACCAACCGCACGTACTTCAGCGAGATGGTGCGCGACTTCCTGCTGAACCGCAGCACGATCCTCGGTCCGACCTATGCCGACCGCTGGAACGCGATCTACCGCGGGGGGATCACGGTGCACACCACTCTCGATGCCGACATGCAGGCCAAGGCCGAGGCCGCGGCGAAGTCGCGTCTCCCGGCCAACCGGACCGGCATCACGTCCTCGCTCGTGGCGATCGACAACGCCACCGGCGCCCTGCGCGCGATCGTGGGCGGACCGGGTTTCGTGCCGGGCCGCAGCGAGGTCAACCTGGCCCTGCGCCGCCGTCAGACGGGCTCGAGCATCAAGATGTTCGTGCTCACCGCCGCCCTGGAGGCCGGGGTGCAGGCCGACGACCTCATCGACGGCACGTTGCCGTGCACCCTGCCGAACCCCGGCAAGCCGAGCGAACCGTTCGAGATCGGCCAGGGTGTGAGCCAACCGGTGTCGAGCCTCGCGGAACAGACGTGGCTCTCCATCAACTGCGCGTACGCGCGCCTCGCCCAGATCGTCGGGTTGAACCGGGTCGTCAACACCCTCTATCGGGTGGCCTCGTCGCCCTATCTCAGTCCCGAGTCCTTCCGCATCCAGCCCTACGCAAGTTTCTCCACCGGGGCCAATGAACTCTCCGCCCTCGACATGGCGTCCGGCGCCCAGACGTTGGCCAACGAGGGTGTCCACCACGAGCCGTGGTTCATCGACCGGATCGAGGGCCCCTCCGGGGTCATCTACACCCACGAGTCGGCGGGCGTTCAGGTGATCCCGAAGGAGGTGGCCGACCAGGCCGTCGACATCCTCAAGAAGACCCTCACCGTCGGCACGGGTCGGCGCACCCCGCTCGAGGGGCAGCGGCCCGCGGCCGGCAAGACCGGGACACAGGACAACAACACGAACGCCTGGTTCGTCGGATTCACGCGCCAGTTGTCGACCGCCGTGTGGGTGGGGGACCCGAAGGCCTACACGCCGATGGTGAACATCCCCGAGTTCCGTCGTGACGGGGTGTCGCGGGTGCAGGGTGCCACGTACCCTGCGCGCATCTGGAAGGCGTTCATGGATGCGGCCCACCGCGACGTCTTCGGCGGTGCGCTGCCGCGCCTCGACTGGTCGGCACCACCCGTGCCCACGCGCAACCCGCTGCGTCTCTACCTGCCCGGTCCCGACTGCATCGCCGAGCTGGTGTCGGGGCAGCTCCCTGTGTCGCTGACGGGCACGTGGAAGAACAGGGTGCCCGGAGCGTCCTCGAGCACGTCCTCGTCGTCTTCGTCCTCGACGAGCGCGCCGGGCGTACCGACCTCCTCGACGCTGTCGCCGCCGACCACGTCGTGGCGCGGCCCGGTCGTGTCGGTGGTGGACCCGGGAACCACCATCGCCCCGGACGACACCAATCCCGCCACCCCGGTGGTCGGTGTCGACCCCGCGCGTTTCCTCGTCTACGACTGCGCGGTGGGCATCCCCTCGTCCGTGCGGGTCCTGCGCTGACGCACCCGTAACCTGAATTCGATGTTCTTCTGGTTCGTGGGTACGGCGTGCGCCACGGTGTGGTTCGTGTTCCGTGACGACCGCTTCGACTACCGGGTGCTGGTGCTCGGTGCGCTCCTTCCCGACCTCGTGGACGTCGCCTGGGGCGGCGCACGGATGCTGCATTCGGTGACGGCGAGCACGGTCGTTCTTGCGGCGGTCATGTTCGCCACGTCGCGGGGGACCGACACCCGACGACGCTGGCTGGCGCTGCCCATCGGCATGTTCCTGCACCTCGTCTTCGACGGCGCGTTCGCCGATGCCGTGACCTTCTGGTGGCCCGTGTCGGGCCTGTCCCTGTCGGATGCACCGTTGCCCAGCATCGAGCGGGGCCTCCTGAACCTGCCCCTCGAGATCGTCGGTCTGGTCCTCGTCGTGTGGCTCGCTCGCTCGCACGGCATCGTCGGGAAGTCCGCGTGGCGCGAGTTCGTCCGCTCGGGGCATCTCGTCCATCGTCCCGATCCCCGCGTCGGACCCTGCTGAGGGGGCGGGG
This sequence comes from Actinomycetota bacterium, assembly GCA_039800125.1. Classification (GTDB taxonomy): domain Bacteria; phylum Actinomycetota; class Acidimicrobiia; order Acidimicrobiales; family Ilumatobacteraceae; genus UBA2093. The sequence continues at coordinate 838 of JBDLRG010000210.1, read as the reverse complement.
GTGACGGTGAGTCGCCCTGTAAGCGGGGTTCTGTCCTCGCCCGGAGGCGATGGGTGACCATCCCTCTGTGCGGCCTACCCGGAGGATGTCGGACGGGCCGTCCTCCTCCTGCTTGGCCTTGCTTCGGATGGGGTTTACCCAGCCGCACGGGTCGCCCCGCACGCTGGTGCGCTCTTACCGCACCGTTTCACCCTTGCCTGTGGTGCTCGCGCACCCATCGGCGGTCTGCTCTCTGTTGCACTGTTCCGTCAGGTCGCCCCGACCTGGCTCTCGCCAGCACCCTGCCCTGTGAAGCCCCGACTTTCCTCGACGCATCGCTGCGCCGCGGCCACCCGGACGACTCACCGTCGTCGACGAGTGTAGGGAGGGGGTCGCCTCAGTAGACGAAAGAGTTCGGGCCGGGCGTATCGAGCACGAGCGTCGCGCGGGCGCCGTCGGTCTCCGGGCCGAGCACCACCTGGGGGGCCACGGTCTGTCCGAAGGCGGTGGGAAGGGTCGCCACGGTGGGGTTGCCCGCCTCGTCGGTGCCGGGAGCGAAGCCGGCCGTTCCCGGGTTGAGCACCTGGGCCACCACGGCGGCGCGGCGCGACGATCCGGCGGCGAGTGCCGCCATCCGCCCGCGCAGCACGGCCTCGTTCATCGCGGGCACGAGCGTCTGGTGGGTCGCGGCCAGGAGTTCCTCGAGGCCGTGGGCCAGCACGAGGACGTCCAGCTCGCCACGATCACTGGCGGCGACGAGCTCGACGGCCCGTTCGCCCCACACCGAGAGGAGCTTGGCGTTCGGCTCGTCCACCGTGTCGCCACCGCGCGCCGACGTGAGCGCCACGAGAGTGTCGCG
>JBDLRG010000209.1:0-12598 GCA_039800125.1 Actinomycetota bacterium | reverse complement strand
CCACGAGCGAGGTCCACTGGTGGCGACGCAGGTCCGACGTGCGCGAGACCACGACGAGGGTCGTCACGAAGGCGGTCACGCCGACGAGGGTCCAGGTGGCCTGCAGACCCGCCCAGCGGTCCGAGATGCGCGCGATCATCACCCATCCGATGCCGTGCAGGAAGGCCGCCGTGGGCAGGAGCATGGGATCGGCCCCCGATGCCGTGCGTCGCACGGCGAGGTGCGCGAGCAGGAGCAAACCGAGAACGGCGGCGAGGAAGGGGACGAGCGTTGCGGGCAACGACGAACGTCGCCCGAGGGAGGCCAGGATGTAGGCCGCACCGGCGATCGCCCCGGCCAGGAGCACGAGGCCCAGTTCCACGCCCCTGCGGGCGCGGGCGATCCCCTCAGCCACCCGCGGTGGTGGTGGTCGCGGACCCGGGGACCGTCGTCGTGGTGCTGCCCACGACGGCTATCTCCACGAAATCCAGGTATGTGCGCGCCTGACCGGGGGAGGAGAACGTCCTGTTGAGCGCGACGTCGCGCATGATGTCCTCGGGCAGGACGTCGCCGGCGAGGTCGGTGACCGTGTCGATGGTGGGTTCGAACCACAGCACCCCGCCCGGTCGGCCACGGTAGATGGCGACGCGGTCGTTCTCGTCGAATCCGATGAACCATCCGCTGCGCGCGTACACGCCCGTGAGGGTGATCCCCGAGAGCACCACCGTCACGACGAGGGCCCAGAACAACGCCGCACCCACCGGGATCCGGCGCCACCCGCGCGCGGCCGCATCGGCGAGTCCCTCGAGCGGAGTGGTGTGGTCCGGGGCGGGACGGTCCACCGGCTCGCTGATGTCGTCGAGGATGTCCACCACGATCACCGTGGTGTTGTCGTGGCCCCCGTTCGAGTTGGCCACCATGACGAGCACCTCGGCCAATTCCTGGGGGTCGCTGTGCCGGGTCATGAGCGTCTGGATCTGGGCGTCGCTCACCTCATCGACGAGCCCGTCCGAGCACAGCAGCAGGCGGTCGCCCGTGCGCACCTCCTGGAGGAAGACGTCCACGGCGACGTGACGGTCGATGCCGAGCGCGCGGGTGACGATGTTGCGGCGGGGGTGCACGCGCGCCTCCTCGGCGGTGAGCACGCCCTCGTTCACCAATTCCTGCACGTAGGAATGGTCCACGGAGATGCGCACGAGGCGGCCGTCCCGATGGAGGTACACGCGGGAATCGCCGACGTTGGCCACCATCATCACGGGCGCCTCGCCCGGCAGAACGATCGCGGCGGCCAGCGTGGTGCCCATGCCGCGTTGGGCCGAGTCGTCGAGACTGGCGGTGTAGATCGCGGTGTTCGCCTGCTGCACGAGTTCACGGAACTCCGCCGCGTCGTTCAGCCCCGGACGGGCGCCGGCCTTGACCGTCGTGACGGCGAGCGCGCTCGCCACCTCACCGGCGTTGTGCCCTCCCATGCCGTCGGCCACGACGAAGATGCCGTGCTCGGCGGAGTACGAGTCCTCGTTCTGCGCCCGGACCATTCCGGCGTCGGTGGAGGCGCCCCAGCGCATCTTCATGTGCGCACCTCCATCACCGTGGACCCGACCTGGACCCGGTCGCCGCGACGCAACGACTTCTCCCCCGTGATGCGCTGCCCGTTCACGTAGCTGCCGTTCGTCGAACCGAGATCGACGAGCCACGGACCGGATGGGCGAATCTCGATCCTGGCGTGGTGCGAGGAGATGAAGGTGTCGGATTCCAGCACCACGTCGTTGTCGTCCGCCCGCCCGAGGGTGAGAGTGTCGGCGAGCACGTGGGACGTGCCGCGCAACCGGCGCGGCTCGAGGACGACGAGCAGGGTGCGACCGGTTGCACGGGGCGCCCGCCGGCCGCCGAGGATCCCCGTGCGTTCCCCGTCACCGACCGCGACGACGGGCGTGCGCACTTCGTTCCACACGCTCCAGAGCACGCGGGCGAAGAAGAGATAGATGAGGGCGAGAAGACACAGCTTCAACAGGTTGAGGATCTGATCGGTCATGGTCGCTCGACGTATCCCGACGTGCCGGGGAGGTTCCCGCGGTCGGCGTTCAGGTGGCCTCGAATCGGAGCTGGACCGTGCCGAGGTTGATGACGTCCCCGTGCTGGAGCAACTGGTCGCCCGACACCAGGACCCCGTTGATCTTGGTGCCGTTCGTGGAGCCCATGTCGTTGATGAGGACACCACCGCGCGCACACACCAGGCGCGCGTGCTTCCGACTGACGTTCGAGTCGTCGATGACGATGTCGCTCTGCAGGTGACGGCCGATGATGTATTCACCGTCGCGCAGTTCCACCCGCTGGCCGCCGGGGAGCGTGAGCACGGAGGGCGGGCGCTCGCCGCCGGGCGTGGCCGTGACGACAACCTCGGGCAGCGGGGGAAGTGCGGCGGTGGCGGGGTCCTGGCGGGTGTGGCGCGCCTCGACGCGGAACTGACCCTTGCGGAGGTCCGGTTCGGTCCGCAAGGACACTCGCGGCTTGCCTTCGACGACGTAACCCTCCTGGGCGATGTACTCGCGGATGGCCACGGTGAGCTCCTGGAGCAGCGACATCTCGAGTTCGTCGCGGCTGAAGGCTTCACGGTCGGACGGGCTCAATTCGACGACGTAGGTGTTGGGGACCACCCGCCGTCCGTTGGCGTCGATTCCCCGCTCCCCGTCGATGAGCTGGATGAGCCGGCGTCCGATGTGGAGGGGTTTCACCTCGCCGCGAAAGATGCGGGAGAAGAAGCCGTCCACCGCGCCTTCCATCTTCTTCTCCAGAGATCCCCGGGCCATGGGGGACAAGGCTAATCGCGGGGCAGGTGCCCCGCCGCGAGTTGCCTGTCGAGGTCGGGGGCGTTCCTGTCCCTGTCGCTCATGATGATGCCGTCCCCGATCGGCCAGTCGATGCCCACGCGGGGGCACAGAGGCGAGACGGTGAACTCGGCGGTGGGGTCGTACTCGGACGAGACGAGGTAAGCGACGACGGTGCCGTCGTCGAGGGCGTGGAACGCATGACCAAGATTCCCGGAGATGAGCATCGCCGAGCCGTCGTCGGGGGTGAGTCGGCGGCGGATCCACCTGCCGAAGGTGGGCGATGCGGGTCGGATGTCCACGACGTAGTCGTCGATGGCCCCGGCGAGCACCGTGACGAGCTTGGCCTGGCCTGCCGGGGCGATGCTGTAGTGGATTCCCCGCACCGTTCCCCGTCGCGAATGCGAGATGTTGGCCTGTGCCGGGGTGAAGTCGAGTCCGCACGCGTCGAGGATCGCGGTGTGCCGGAACCATTCCTGGAACCATCCGCGATCGTCGTGGTGACGGATGGGATTCAGCAACCAGGAACCCGCGATGCCGGTGGCGACGGCGTCCATGTCCCTCAATCCTCTCCCACTGCGGCGACGATGCGGGGCAGGGCTTCGGCGAGCGCCTCGGACCACGGTCGCATCGACGCGACGCCCGCCCGAGCGGTGTTGTCGTGTCCGAGGATCGACCACGAGGGGCGGGCGGCGCGTGCGGGGTACTCGGAGGCGTGGATGGAGGAGACGAGTCCGGGGTCGACGCCGAGCAGTCGGTAGATCTCGCGAGCGAACCCGAACCACGTCGCGGCGCCGGTGTTGGTGCCGTGGTACGTGCCGGCCCCGACCCCGGCGGTCACGAGGTCGATGATGTGCCCCGCGAGGTCGTCGGCCGAGGTCGGTGCCCCGTGTTGATCGTCGATGACCCGTACCGCGTCCCCGGCGAGTGCCCGCGCCGCCATGGTGCGCGCGAAGTTCCGCCCGTGTGCCGAGTACAGCCATGCCGTGCGCACCACGAGTGCTCCGCGGGGGTGCGCCGCCCGCACCGCCTGTTCGCCCTCCCACTTCGTTCGGCCGTAGGCGTTGACCGGATTCGCCGGCTCCGACTCGGCGATCGGTCCCGGGCCGGTGCCCGAGAACACGTAGTCGGTCGACACGTGCACGAGCGTCGCCGAGGCATCGGCCGCGGCTTCGGCGACGATGCGCGCACCGTCCCGATTGACGACCTCCGCCTCGACTTCCCGCCCCTCGGCGGCGTCCACGTTCGTCCACGCGGCCGCGTTGACGATGACCGACGGTACGACACGCTCCACCAGGCCATCGACGGCCACGGGGTCGGTGATGTCGGTGTCGCCGCGGGAGCATGCGACATGGTCGATCCCCCGCGCGACGAGGGCGGCACGCAGGCAGCGCCCCAGTTGACCGTTCGCGCCGAGCAGCAGCCACATGTTCAACGACCGCCGTGCTTGAGGGGATGCCACCAATCGGGGTTGTCCCGGTACCACTCCACCACCGAGGGGAGTGCCTCGACGAGGGGAAGCCGCGGCGCGTATCCGAGCTCGTCGCCGATCTTCGACCAGTCCACGCTGTACCGCCTGTCGTGTCCGGGACGGTCCTCGACGTGGCGGATGCGGCTCTCGTCTTCGCCGAGCAGCTCGAGGACGAGGTGCGTGAGGTCGAGGTTGCTCAACTCGGTCCCTCCACCGATGTTGTAGATCTCGCCGGCCCGTCCGCCGGCGACGACGAGATCGATGGCCCGGCAATGGTCGTCGACGTGGAGCCAATCACGACGGTTCAGCCCGTCTCCGTAGACCGGCACGTCGAGACCCTCGAGCAGGTTGGTGATGAAGAGGGGGATGATTTTCTCGGGGTACTGGTGCGTGCCGAAGTTGTTCGAGCATCGCGTGACCCGGACGTCCATGTCGTGGGTGCGGTGCGCGGCGAGTGCGAGGAGGTCCGAACCGGCCTTGCTGGCCGCATAGGGACTGTTCGGTGCGAGTGGCTGCATTTCGTCCCAGCTTCCCTCGTCGATCGTTCCATACACCTCGTCGGTGGAGACGTGGACGAAGACGCCGACGTCCGCCCGACGGGAGGCATCGAGCAGGCATTGTGTGCCGAGCACGTTCGTCGACACGAACACCGAGCCCGCTCCGATGGAACGGTCCACATGTGACTCGGCGGCGAAGTGGACCACCACGTCGTGCCCGGGGAGGTGCACGTCAAGAAGCGCTTCGTTCCGAATGTCACCCTCGATCACGGTGAGCCGGGGGTCCCCGATCACCGACCGGAGATTGTCGGGGTTGCCGGCATAGGTGAAGGCATCCCACGCGGTGACACCTTCGACGGCGGACCCCCATCGCCCGTCGAGCAGTCCGCGCACATGGTTCGATCCGATGAAGCCCGCTCCACCCGTCACGAAGTACCGCACGAACAGCGAGGCTACGGCACCCCGGAACAGGGCGCTGATTAGGCTCGCGCGGGTGAGGGGCATCGTTCTGGCCGGCGGTACCGGCTCGCGCCTGTGGCCGGTGACGCGGGGAGTGAGCAAGCAGCTCCTGCCCATCTACGACAAGCCCCTCGTCTATTACCCGCTCGCCACCCTCATGTCGGCCGGGATACGCGAGGTGCTCGTGATCACGACACCGGCGGATGCCGCGGCGTTCCGGTCGGTCCTCGGTGACGGGGCCCGATGGGGAATGTCCATCTCTTTCGCGGATCAGGAGAGGCCCGACGGCATCGCCGAGGCCTTCCTCATCGGCGAGGAGTTCGTGGCCGGGGAACCCGTGGCGCTCATCCTCGGGGACAACGTCTTCCACGGCGCTGGTCTGGGCGAGATGATGCGTTCCATCGACGCGACGAACGGCGCCACGATCTTCGCCTATCGCGTCGGCAATCCCGGCGCCTACGGGGTCGTCGAGTTCGACCCCGAGGGGCGGGCCGTCTCGATCGAGGAAAAGCCCGCGCGGCCCAGGTCGCACTACGCGGTTCCGGGGCTGTACTTCTACGACGGCGACGTGGTGGACATCGCCAAGGGCGTGACCCCCAGTGCCCGCGGCGAGCTGGAGATCACGGCGGTGAACGGTGAGTATCTCCGCAGAGGACGACTCTCGGTGCGGGTCCTGCCAGAGGGGACCGCATGGCTCGACTCGGGCACGTTCGAATCGCTCCACGATGCGGGCAGTTACGTGCGCGTCATCGAGGAACGGCAGGGCACCAAGGTGGGGTGCGTGGAGGAGATCGCCTGGCGCAACGGGTGGATCGACGATGACGGCCTCGCGCGGCTGGCCTCCGAGCACGCCCCGAGCCCCTACGCCGCCTATCTCCGCGCGCTGACTTCCCCGCGGTCGTGATGACCACGGAGCACGTCCCGAGACGTGTGGCACCGGCACACCGCCTGTGGCGGGCCGGCTCCGACGACGATCCGCGGGCGGTGCGCCTCGCGCGCACCGTCTCGGTGGCTGCCGTGGCCCTCTTCACCCTCGTCGTGTGCGAGTGGCAGCCCCATCGCTTCTTCTCCCGCGGAGGCTTCAGCAGCGACTTCTACGACGTGCAGGCCCGCGCCTTCCTGCACGGTCGTCTCGACGTGCCCGCCGACATCGCGGGGATCGAGGGTTTCCTCGTCGACGGCCGCACCCATCTCTACTTCGGTCCGCTGCTGGCCGTCGTGCGTCTGCCCCTCGTTGCCTTCGGCGCGTGGGCGGACGGTCGCGTGAGCAGACTCTCGATGGTCGTCGCGTTCTTCGCGTTGTGCACCCTCGCGTACCACCTCGCGGTGCGCGTGCGGCGACTCGTCGGGGCGGGAACGGGTTGGGCTCCGGGGCCGGCGGTCGCCGTGGCCCTGGTGGCCTTCTCGCCGGCACTGTCCCTCGCCGGGCAGGCGACGGTCTACTACGAGACGGAACTGTGGGCATTCGTGCTCGTGATGCTCACCTTCGTGCTCGTCCTCGATCTGTGGGCCCGACCGAGCGCAGTGTCCGCGGTGTGGGCGGCGACCGCGGCATCCGCGACGGTTCTCACACGGGCATCGGTGGGACTCGGGGCGGTGGCCGTGGTCCTCCTCGCCATGACGATCATCGCCCGTCGCCACCCTTCGGTGGTGCTCGTCGGTGCGGGAGCACTCGCCGTCGGTCCGGTCACCCATGTCGTCCTCAACCTGTTCAAGTTCGGCTCGGCCTTCGGTCTGCCCGCCGACCGTCAGGTCCTGACATTGGTCGACCCGCGGCGTGCCGAATGGTTCGCCGCCAACCACGACAGTTTCTTCGGATGGGACTTCCTTCCGACGACTCTGTTCCACTACCTGCGCCCGGATGCGGTGGGGTTCGAGCGTCTGCTGCCGGTCGTCAGGTTCGGTCCCGCCGCGCGGGAGTTCGGCGGGAGCCTCGAGAGTTACACGCCGTCGTCGTCGATCACGGCGGCGGCCACGCTGGCGTTCCTTCTCTTCCTCGGAGGGTGCGCGCTCATCGTGCGTCGTCGGACATGGTCGCTCCTCGCCTTCCCCGGGGGGGCACTGGTCGCGGCGGGACCGACCCTGCTCATCGGATTCATCGCCCAGCGGTACCTCGTCGATCTGCTTCCGATCCTCGTGGTTCCCGCCGTCCTCGCCGCGACGACCGCACCACGGCTCGGCGGACGACCGATGCGCGCGGCCATCGGTCTCCTCGTCGCATGGGGGGCGTGGAGCAACGTCGCCTTCGCGGTCTGGCTCGGCTCCGTCGAGAGCTCCGGTTTCACCGACATCCGACACCGGGTCGATGGGTTGTTGTTCGACGGCGCACCGCAGGATGTGGGATCCGTCGTGCGTCCGGTGCCCCGCGACGGCTCCGTGGCCATCGACGGTCCGTGCGACGGCCTGTACGTGGCACGGAGCGGCGAGTGGGTCGCCCTCGAGTTGGCCGATGGCGTCCGTCGCGTCGAGGGATCCTTCGACCCGTCCCTCGGTCCGACGCTGCTCTCGTCGGCCGATGATGGCGTGATCGGGATCCAGCCCGTGGGTTCGGATCTGTTGTCGGTGGTCTGGACGCGTCCCGATGGTTCGGTGACCCGGGGCGAGAGCGTGTCATGGTCCGGAGGACCGGTGAATGTGGAGGTCGTGTCCGATCCGGTCTCCGACCGTCTGCTGAAGGGTCTGCGCGTCCGCATCAGCGACCGCATGGCCCTCGCCGACTTCCGTTCGCCCCGTCTCGCCGGGATGATGCGAGGAGGGGGTTATCTGGTGGGGGTCGCCGATGACCGGTCCACGCCCGTGTGCAACCGATTGCGGGAACGCGCGGGGTGACCGTGCCCGAGCGGTTCCGCTCTAGGATTCTGCGGCGATAGGGACGAAGGTCGAGGCGCATGTCCGTCCACGAAGAGAGATCCGCGGGCGTGCACGAGCGGACATGGATCGTCATGCCCGCCTACAACGCCGAGGCGACCGTCGCACAGACCTTCGCGGACATACCCGAGGTCCTGAAGAAGCGGGTGATCCTCGTGGACGACGGGTCCCGCGACGGAACCGTGGACGTCGCCCGCGGTCTCGGCATCGAGGTGATCGTCCATCCCGAGAACCGGGGCTACGGGGGGAATCAGAAGACCTGTTACGCGGCGGCCCTCGAGAGGGGCGCGGACATCGTCATCATGCTCCATCCCGATTACCAGTACGACTCCAGGGTGTCCCTCGTGATGGCGGAGCTGATCAGGTTCGGGATCTGCGACATGGTGCTGGGGAATCGGATCCGCACCCGGCACGAGGCCTTGGCCGGCGGGATGCCCAGGTGGAAGTACCTCATCAACCGGGCCTCGACGTTCCTCGAGAATTTCGTCCTTGGGCAGTCCATCGGCGACTTCCACAGCGGTTTCCGGGCGTACTCACGGCGGATCCTCGAGACGGTTCCGTTCCGGGAGAACTCCGACGACTTCGCCTTCGATCAGCAGTTCCTCGTGCAGGCCGTCGCCTACGGATTCCGCATCGGCGACGTTCCCGTTCCCGTCCGCTACATGAAGGAAGCCTCGTCCATCAGTTTTCGCCGCAGCCTCCGTTACGGGTTCGGTGGCCTCGGCGCCATCGGCTCGTACTGGTTGTGCAAGTGGGGGGTGTCCCGCGATCCCAAGTTCGCCGGACACCGCGAGAGCAGGAGAGAGCGTCTGCCATGAACGCGCCGACCGGTGAGCGTTATCCGGTGAAGGCGAGCCCGTACTCGAGCCACTCCCGGATCGTCGAGATGTGCGGCGACGGCCACGGACGTCGTGTCCTCGATGTGGGCTGCGCCCGGGGCCATCTCGGTTCCCTCTTGCTGGGGGAGGGCTGGGCGGTGACGGGCATCGAGCCCGACCCGGACGACGCGGCGGTCGCGAGGAATGCCGGCCTCGAGGTCGTCGTCGCTCCGGCGGAGCAGGCGCTCTCGGGCCTCGCACAGCGACATGCCGTGATCGTCTTCGCCGACGTCCTCGAGCACATGGTCGACCCCGCGGCGGTCCTGTCGGCGGCCGTTCCGCTGCTGGAGCCGGGAGGGCGCATCATCATCTCGATGCCCAACGTCGCTCATCTCACGACGAGACTGCAGCTGCTGTTCGGTTCGTTCACCTACACCGACCGCGGGATCCTCGATCGGACGCATCTGCGCTTCTACACGCGCAGGACGGTGCGCTCCCTCGTCGAGGGCTGCGGGTTGTCCGTGGTGCGGATGACGGCGACACCTGCCCCGATCGAGGAGGTGTTGCCCGTCCTCTTGCGCTCGCGAATCCTCCGACCAATCCTGGCGCTGGGTGCGCTCGCCGCGCGGATACGTCCGTCCCTCCTCGGCTATCAGTTCATCATCACGGCCGAGCGGCCCTGAGGGCCGCAGACGAGGGGTTGGGGCGCTCCCGGGGGGTTGCTAGCGTCGGCGTTCTCATTCACTCGCGCGAGTGGCGAAATGGCAGACGCGCTGGCTTCAGGTGCCAGTGTTCGAAAGGACGTGGGGGTTCAAGTCCCCCCTCGCGCACCAGTGCCGTCGTGTTCCGTGCGGGACCCCGCGTCAAGCGATGATGATGCCGAGTGCACCGGTGTCACCGGGATCGGTCTCGAGCCCCACGCCCCCGTGCACGACGAGGATCACGCGGTCACCCGCGGAGAGAGCCGACAGGTCGAGTTCCACCGAGTATGGGAGCGACTCCTCCATGGATCCTGCCTGGGTGCGCGCCTCGGCCACGATCGTGCCGGGCGAGTCGGCGAGCACGGCGAAGACGTGCACCAGGCCCTCGAAGCCGCGCGCCACGCCGGTGACGGTGATCGATCCCGCCGGCACGGTCGACCCCGCCTCGGGAGACGCGATCGTGGCGTGGTCATTCACCACACCGATGATGAACCACGGGGCGGCGGGACCGGCGCGGCGCAGCAGAATGGTGCCGCGCACCGCATCCTCCGATGCTCCTTCGACCCCGATCTCGATCTCGCCGCTCAGTGAGTCGCCGCCCTGGAACGCACTCAGGCGGGCGGGTACACCCATGACTTCTTCGACGAAGGCCCGGGCTGCGGCGTCGGGTGTGTCGTAGACGACGCCCGGCGCGGGGAACAGGGCGTTGGCCGGGATCTGCGGCGCGGGCGTCGTGGTGGTCACCGGGGGCACGGTGGTGACGGTGCTGCCGTCGCCGGATCCGCAAGCGGGGAGCACGAAGAGTGCGGCGGCGACGAGGACGGCGGACGACAGGCGTGTCATGGCACGAGCCTGTCACAGCCCGTCGGGGCTCGGGTCACATGCGGCGGAGTCGACGCAACTGGGTGGTGATGTAGGGCCGCGCCCGTCGTTGCCCGCCCCGTTCGGTGATGGCCTGCTGCAGGCGCTCCAGTGCGGCGATGAGCACCTCGATGCGCGGTATGCGGCCCATCCCCCGACAGTCCTGCAGCCATCCGGCGAGGGACTGATGTCCCCGCTCACCATTGCAGCGTCGGCACGCCGCCACCTCGTTCTCCAACCAGCTCGGCCCTCCCTTGATACGGGGGACCAGGTGTTCGGTGGTGGGGCGATTGAGCCGCTCGTCGAGGGGCGCGGAGCACCACACGCACCAGGGTCCGTCCCGTTCGATGATCATCCTCATCCGCTCCCGCCGGTCGGGGGAGCGGCGGGGTGGGGCGGGCCCGGACTCCTCGGGCGACCTCACTCAGGCAGTATCCATGCCGCTCACGCATCGCTGGCTGGACGAAAGTTCTGCTAGTATCAGGGGGTCTTTGTGGCCCCGCGTGCCTTCGTGGCAGGGGCGCAGGACGCCATCACCACAACGAAGGAGTTCATTAGGTGAAGAAGAACATCCACAAGCGCGTCGTTCTCGGCGTGCTCCTTTCGTTCGGCGGCCTCATGGTCCTGCCGAGCACCGGCCATGCGGCCGATTCTCAGGGTGGCGGCGAGGCCGTCGTCATCAACCCCGGTGGCGGTCGTCTGGCCGATGGCTCCGACGGCATCGCCTCGGTGTTCAACGGCGCCGAAGACCTCGGCAACGGAACTGCCACGGTGTCCAACACCGGCTCGGACCAGATCTTCTACGCCAACACCCCGCAGTGGTGCTGTGGGGGCGGCGGACTGGTGCTCGCCATCGGTGGATCCGCCTACGGAGAAGCCGGAGCAGCCTCCAACGAGTCGTTGCCGAGCTTCGATTCCATCGCGGTGACCGCGGTCTCGGGGTCGGCGCGCAAGATCAACAATGGTGTGGCCGACAACTCGATCCAGGCCCTCACCAACACCGGTGACGGCTCGGCCACCATCAAGTACGAGATCACCCACGGTGGTCGCCTGTACCGCGTGACCCGCGTTGTTTCGTACGTCTACCCGGACAAGTACTACTCCGAGTCGTACTCGGTGACGATCCCGTCGGGCAACACCGACCCGGTCAAGCTGTACTACGGCGGCGACGCCGCCCCGGGTGGCGAGGACAGCGCCTATGGCAAGTTCTATGACGTGAACGGTCGTCGTTTCTTCCTCTCGCTCGAGCCGAACAGCGGCATCTACCTCGGTTTCGTGGAGACGCCGGGCAACGAGTTCGACCGCTACTTCGTGGGCGACTATGAGGCGCCGTACGAGATCATCGCTGCTGGTCAGGACCTTCCCAACACGGTGGACGAGACCCCTGACACCGACATCGGCGTGCAGATCCAGTGGAACTTCGGTTCCACCCCGGGCACCTACACCCGCTCGATGACCGGCGTGTCCGGCTTCGTGGCCGATGTCGACTCCGACGTGAACAGCCTCCCCGCGACCGGCATGAACCTGAACCTCGCACTCGCGGGTCTGGCCACCGGCATGCTCGGAGCGATCGTCTTCGCGGCATCGCGTTCCACACGTCGCTTCGCCTGATCGAACGACTTCCATGAGAATGGCCCCGGGGTTCGCCCCGGGGCCATTCTCGTTGTGGGATCAGTGCCGGCCCCGACGCACGACCGTCGACCTCGCCGATCAACCTCGTCCGTCGACCTCACGTGACGACCTCACGTGACGACCTCACGTGACGACATGGTCACGGGACGGTTCGCTCCCTCCCCCACGGGTGACCTGCACCTCGGCAACCTGCGCACCGCCATCGCGGCCCACGCGTCGGCGCGCGCCGCGGGCGGCCGGTTCCTCGTGCGCTTCGAGGACCTCGATCGGGTGACCTCTTCCCGCGACATCGCCGCGCGCCAGCTGCGCGACCTCGCCGAGGTCGGCGTGACCTGGGACGAGGAGCCGGTGTTCCAGAGCGAGCGCTTCGCGCTGTACGACGCCGCGCTCGACGATCTGGTGCACCGCGACCTCGTGTACCCCTGTTTCTGCAGTCGTCGTGAGGTCCGCGAGGCGGCGGCCGCCCCTCACGATCGAGCTCCGCGCT
>JBDLRG010000208.1:0-2617 GCA_039800125.1 Actinomycetota bacterium | reverse complement strand
AAGCTGAGGTCGGTCGTGTCGCGGAAGACGTACATGGCGACTTGGCGCGCCGAGACGAGAGGACGCTGGCGGGACTTTCCCTGAAGGGCCTCGACCGAGTGCCCCACGTAGACCGCGATCTCGGCCAGCATCTCGCTGTCGGTGCGTGGCTTGGTGGCCGTGGCCGTGAGGATGTCGGCGAGTTGTGCCTGGGCCATGGCCACGGTCGCGGCCTCGCGGGTGAGGTTGGCGTAGGCGGTCACGCGGATGAGCGCCCCTTCGAGCTCGCGGATGTTCGACGTCACGTTGGACGCGATGAATTCGAGCACGTCGGACGGGAGTGGCGTGTTGTCCCGTTCGGCCTTGTTGCGCAGGATGGCCAGCCGTGTCTCGAGATCGGGGGGCTGGATGTCCGTGATGAGGCCCCACCGGAACCGGCCTCGGAGGCGGTCCTCGAGGGTGGGGATGGCATCGGGCATGCGGTCCGACGAGATGACGATCTGCTTGTTCGCTCCGTGCAGCGAGTTGAACGTGTGGAAGAACTCCTCCTGGAGCCCCTCCTTGCCCTCCATGAACTGGATGTCGTCGATGAGGAGCACGTCCACCTCGCGGTAGCGCCGCTTGAACGCGGCCGTGGTGTTGGTGCGGATCGCGTCGACGTACTCGTTGAGGAAGGTCTCGGTCGACACATAGCGCACGACGTGGTGGGTGTAGTGGGCGTGGACGTACCACCCGATGGCCTGAAGGAGGTGCGTCTTGCCGAGCCCGGCGGAGCCGTAGATGAAGAGGGGGTTGTACGACCGGGCCGGTGTCTCGGCCACGCGGAGCGCGGCAGCGAGCGCGAATTCGTTGGATGCGCCCTTGACGAAGTTGTCGAAGGTGTAGCGGGGGTTCAGTCCGATCGCCGAGCCGACGGCCGGCGATGTGTCGGTGACCTTCGTCGTGACGACATCGGCGAGCGAGTCCGCCGCGGAAGCGCCCTCGTCATCGCCGACGACGTCACTGATCTCGATGATCAACTCACGGTCGCTCTCGCCGATCTCGTCGAGCGCGTCGAGCACGAGGGGCCGGAAACGCGTGACGATGCGGTCGCGGACGTGGGCGTTGGGAACCTGGAGGCGGAGGGAGTCGTCACCGCCGGGGACGGCCACGACGTCGTTGAAGGTCGAGTACCAGACACCCTCGGAGACCTGCGCCTTGAGCAACTGTGCAGTGGCGTTCCACACGGCTTCGTGGTTGCTCACGGCTTCTCCTCGTTCCACAACACTGTCCACAGGGTGTGGACAGAGGCCGACGGCGAACGTCGGGACCGCGAAGGTACCAACCTTCCATGGATGGCCCAAAATCCGTGACGCATGGTGCGTCGATGGGCCTCGTCCATTAGCCTGTGGACAGTTCGTCTCGCGCCGCTGGCGCAGGAACGCCCATTTCCCACCGGCCTCCGGGCCGGACGACCCGGAGAGCATCCGATGAAGCGCACATTCCAGCCCAACAATCGACGCAAGGCCCGCAAGCACGGCTTCCGCGCCCGTATGAAGACCCGCGCCGGCAGGGCGATCCTGAAGTCCCGTCGCGACAAGGGCCGTCACCGCCTCAGCCATTGATCCACCGCATTCAGGGCCGGGCGGCCTTCACCCGTCTCCGACGGGAGGGGCGCCACGTTCGGTCCGGATTGTTGTCGTGCACAATGATGTGTGATTCCACCCTTCCCGGCCCCATGGTGGGTTTTGCCCTCGGGCGTTCGTTCGGTCCCGCCGTGGCCCGGAACCGACTGCGTCGGCGTCTTCGGGCACTCTTGGCGGAACGGGCCGAGGTGCTGCCGGCAGGAATCTTCGTGTTCGGGGCTTCGCCTCGGGCTCGGGCCCTGTCGTCGTCGGACTTGGCCGCCCAGGTGGACCGCCTCCTGTCCGTCGTGGCGGAACGGGCCTCGCGCCGGGGCGTCTCGTGAACGAGACCCTGGTATCCGAACGGGGCGCCCAGGCACTCGCTCTGCGGGCCATCCGGTGGTACCAGGCCGCCCGTGAGGGCCGTCCGTCGCCGTGCCGCTTCTACCCCACCTGTTCGCAGTACGGCCTCGAGGCCATCGAGGGCCATGGCCTCGGCCGCGGTCTCTGGCTCACCCTGCGCCGCCTCATGCGCTGCCGCCCCTTTGGCCCCTCTGGGGTCGATCCCGTTCCCGACCCTCCGGGTCGTCACTAGAAAGGAACCTTCGTGTTCAACGCCGCCGCTTGGCTCATCGACACCTTTTATGGGTGGGTTCACAATTACGCAATCGCCATCGGTCTCGTGTCCGTGGCCGTCATGTTGCTCATCACCCCGCTCACGATGAAGAGCACCAAGGGGATGCTCGAGATGCAGCGCTTGCAGCCGGAAATGCGCCGCTTGCAGAGCCAGCACAAGGGTGATCGCCAGAAGCTCAACGAAGAGATGATGAAGCTGTATCAGGAGCACAAGGTCAACCCGCTGGCCTCCTGCTTGCCCTTGTTGGCCCAAATGCCGGTGTTCATCATCATGTTCCAGGTACTCAACGGACTCACCCGGGTCGGCGACGACGGGAACTTCGATCCCAAGTACATTTCGGTGGATTCTGACCTCTTCCGGTCACTGTCCGGGTCGCGGGAGATGCTGTCGTTCGGGC
>JBDLRG010000207.1:0-6073 GCA_039800125.1 Actinomycetota bacterium | reverse complement strand
ATCGCCCTCCTGGCCGGCCATGGCGCGACCCACGAGGCGTCCCGAAGCGTCGATGGTCGTTTCCCAGCGCAATTCCTGTGACCCGGCGAACGGGTCGGCCGCTTCACCACCCTCCACCGTGATCGACGTACCGTCCTCCTCCGGCGGGGCCAGATAAGACCGGGTGGGGCACCGGCCGCGGGAGTCGGGCGGACCGAACCGCACGTAGCGTCGACCGAAGAGCCGGGCGACCTCGTCGGGGGAACTCATGGATCGAGACGCTACCCATGCAATCCGGCCGCACGAATCGGATGGTCAGTGTGCCGATGCGGCGATACCTCGGGGGGTGAGAGGCGTCGGATGAATTTGTTATCGTCCATAAAGATTCCCGCAACATCGAAAGGTCCCCCATGAACCCGCTCCGTCGTCGCATCGCCACCGGTCTCGTCGCCGCCGCCCCCCTCGCCTCCTTTGCCATGGGCAGCGCCGTGCAGGCCACCTCCACGACCGACTCGGACGGCGATGCCGACCGCGACAGCGAGGTGCGCGCCCAAGTGAACGGCTCGGACATCTGCTACCCCATCGTGGGCACCGGCAAGATGTCCGGCGTGCCGATCGCCGTTGAGGACGCGAACGGCGACCTGCTCGAGGACGTCTCCGATCTCACGTTCGAACTGCGCGACGGCACCGGTGACACCCAGGACGTCACCGACCTCATCGGCACGGCCGCCGAGCAGCCGATGGTCGCCGACTACCGTGTCCCGGCCGACGGCAGCACCATCGACTCGGCCACCATGTACATCGACGTGGTGAGCAACGACATAGGCGCCACACCCCCGGCCCTGTCCTTCGCCAACCCTGGGCACTTCTTCCTCATGTGCACCGCCGACCCAACCGACCCGTCGGTGAAGTTCGGCGACGACATTGAAATCGTCGCCCTGCGCGACGGCGTCGAGGTGGCGAGCGGCATGCTCGGCGGTCGCAGTGCACCGCACTTCCAGTTCTCGGCCTGGTGGCCCAACTCTTCCCACGCACCCACCCTCTGGCCGTTGATGGGCGTCACCTCCACTGACGGGACTCAAGAAGAGAGCCAAGTGGGCGGGGCGGAGGTCGCTCTCGAGTTGTTCGAGAACACCGGGGTGCGATTCAACCCGACGTTCGCCCTGCTGGCCATCATCAACAGCCAGAAGAATTCACAGAGCGATTCCAGCGTCTACTGCCGGAACGCGTTCATCGATTCTTCTGGCTCGGCGTGGACCCTCAATGCCACCGGCACGGGCATCGCCACGGCGCTCGTCACGGGAACGAACCTCGCGACCCAGGCGGCTCTGCTCCGCGAGAATCACCCCGACGTGGATTGCCGGGACGGCGGACCATACGGCAATGAGACCCAGTACGTGATCCACTCGCTCGCCGCACAGTTGCTCCTCATCGACGGACCGGCAGGTCGCGTGTCGGACTCCGTCGCTGCCGCCTCCGACTTCTACCTGCCGTCAGTGCGTCTCGTTCCCGAGGACCTGCCCGACACCGGTGCCGACACCCTCGCGCCATTGTTCGCGGGTCTCGTGTCGCTCGCCGGTGGGGCGATGATGCTCGCCCTGCCGCGTCGGCGCCGCGCCTGACGGCCTAGTCCGCGCAGTCGACCCTCGTCACCTGGTCGGTGACGAGGTCCACGCCGGCGGTCGACGCCCCGTCGGGGAACCTCGTGATGAAGTCGCGCAGGTTCGCCGTGTCGATGTCACCGCACTCGCGCACCACCGGGGTGTCGAGGCGCAGCATCCA
The DNA here is from genome assembly GCA_039800125.1 of Actinomycetota bacterium. Lineage (GTDB taxonomy): Bacteria > Actinomycetota > Acidimicrobiia > Acidimicrobiales > Ilumatobacteraceae > UBA2093. The sequence goes on along the minus strand of JBDLRG010000207.1, from coordinate 4,312 downwards.
CCCGTTCGCCAACACGCCGAGGCTGCCGTTCTCCCGCATGTCGACGAGACCCGGCAGGGTGAGGCGCTCGCGACCCCGCACCGTGTCGGCGGGCACCAGGGCGAACCACACCACCGCGTCGCCGAGCATGTCGGCGAGCAGCACGCACGAGTTCGCCGTGTCGAAGGTGGTGCAGGCGGGCACGAGCGAGTGGTCGTCCACGAGGGTGCCCTCGCCGATGACGAGCGTGCGCAGGTCGTCGAGGTCGAGCCGCATCGCACCCCGCGTGGTCGGCCCCTCCATGGAGAAATCCGCGTCCACGTTGACGGCATCCACGCTCGCCACCAGATCGACCCGTCGCAGGACGGAATCCGTGCCGGCGGGATCACCGGCGAGCAGGAACGCGGCAGACACCGCACCGCCGAGGACCACCGTCACGGCCGAGGCAACGAGGGCCCGGCGCGAGGTGGGCGACAGCGTGCTCATCCCGTCAGCGTCGCGAGTCCCGCGGCCACGCGACCGGCCGTCTCTTCCATGATCGCGTCGTCGTGGCCGAGCCCGACGAAGAGCGCCTCGTAGGCGCCGGGCGGCAGCGCCACTCCGGCACCGAGGAGCGCGTGGAAGATGCGCGCATACATGGCCTCGTCGGTCGTCTTGGCGCCGGCGAAGTCGCGTGGCAGCCGCGTCGGATCGGACGACCCGACATACATCCCCACGAGCGTCCCCGTCACGGGGAACTGGGCCGCGACCCCCGCCGATGCACACGCATCGCGGAGGAGGGCCGACAGGGCCCGGGCGCGTGCCGAGAGCTCCATGTAGACGTCCGGGGTCAGTTCACCGAGCGCGGCGAGGCCGGCGGCGGTGGCGAGGGGATTGCCCGCGAGCGTGCCGGCGTGGAACACCGTGCCGAGCGGGGTGAGGTTCTCCATGACGTCGCGACGTCCGCCGAGCGCCCCGATGGGCAGGCCCCCGCCGATGACCTTGCCGAAGCACGTGAGGTCTGGACGCACGTCGTAGCGGGCCTGGGCTCCGCCGAGTCCGAGACGGAATGCCGTGATGACTTCGTCGAACACGAGGAGGGCACCGACCCGGTCGCACTCGGCGCGCAGACCCTCGAGGAAACCCGGCGCCGGCGCAACCACGCCCATGTTGGCGGCGACGGGTTCCACGATGACGGCCGCGACGTCGGCGTCGAGCACGGGAACCTCGTTGTAGGGCAGCACCCACGTGTTGGCCACCGCCTCGTCCGGCACGCCGGCGGTTCCGGGCAGACCGAGCGTGGCGATGCCGCTGCCGCCGGCGGCGAGCAGGGCATCGGTGGCGCCGTGGAAGTTGCCGTGGAAGGTGACGATCCGTTTGCGACCGGTGGCACCGCGGGCGAGGCGCACGGCCGTGCTCGTGGCCTCGGTCCCCGAGTTCATGAAGCGGACGCGCTCGCACGACGGCACCCGCTCGGCGATGGCTTCGGCGAGCTTCATCTCGCGCGGGGTGGGCGCGCCGTACGAGGTGCCCTCGCCCGCGGCGGTGCGCACGGCGGCGGTGACGGCCGGATGGGCGTGGCCGAGGATGACCGCGCCGTAGCTCTGCACGAGATCGATGTAGTCGCGACCCTCCACGTCCCACACCCGGGCGCCCGCTGCGCGGGCCACCGCGTACGGCCTGCCCCCCACGGAGGCGAAGGCTCGGATCGAGGAGTTCACTCCGCCGGGGATCACCCGTGACGACCGGGCGAACACCTCGTCGTTCGAGGCGATGCCGGCTCCGGTGCACACGACGGGGTCGCACCCCGCGGCCGGGCAGCGCACGGGGTCGCAGAAGGGGATGCCCGCCATCGGGGTCACCCCTGCGCCGACTCGGCGAACCAACGGGCCAGATAGGTGAGGATGACGTCGGCCCCGGCGCGCTTGATGGAGACGAGGTGCTCGAGCGCGACGGCATCGTGGTCGATCCACCCCTTCTCCGCGGCGGCCTTGATCATCGCGTACTCGCCGCTCACGTGGTACGCCGCGACGGGAACGTCGACGATGTCGCGCACGCGCGAGATGACGTCGAGATAGGCGAGGGCGGGCTTGACCATCACCATGTCCGCGCCCTGCTCGACGTCCTCGAGCACCTCGCGCAGCGACTCTCGCGAGTTGCGCGGATCCTGCTGGTAGCCGCGGCGGTGTCCCCCGCCCGCGATCGTGACGTCGACGGCCTCGCGGAACGGGCCGTACAGCGCGCTCGCGTACTTGGCCGAGTACGCCAGGATCGACACGTTCGTGTGTCCCGCTCCGTCGAGGGCGGCGCGGATGGCGCCCACCTGCCCGTCCATCATCCCGCTCGGGGCCACCACGTGGGCCCCCGCGGCGGCCTGGGCGAGCGCGGCGCGGGCGTAGATCCCGAGCGTGGCGTCGTTGTCCACCTCGCCGTCGGCACCCACGATGCCGCAGTGCCCGTGCGAGGTGTACTCATCGACGCACAGGTCCGCCATGAGGACCACGTCGTCCCCCACCGCCGCACGCAGCCGCGAGAGGGCGCGTTGGGCGATGCCGTCCGGGTCCCAGGCCCCCGACCCCTGGTCGTCCTTCGTCGCCGGCACCCCGAAGAGGATCACGCCACGCACGCCCAGGTCGCGCAACTGGCGCACCTCGGTCTCGAGCGAGTCGAGGGTGTGCTGCACCACGCCGGGCAGCGAGGAGATGGGCCGGGGAGAGTCGATCCCCTCGCGCACGAAGAGCGGCGCCACGAGGTCCGCGACGTCGAGGCGGGTCTCGGCGACGAGGTCGCGCATCGCCGCGGTCGTGCGCAGTCGACGCGGACGGGAGACGGGGAAAGTCACCCCCCGATGCTATTGCGGGGCCAGCGCATTCTCGGCGGCGTCGACGAGGGACTCGAGCGTCTGGAGCGGGGCCACCGCGGACACCGGGATCCCGAGCGAATCCGCCTCGGATGCCGTGGAGGGTCCGATGACGGCCACGCACGGCGGCGCCTGCCTCCCGAACGCGTCGTGCCACGCACGGGCGGCACTTCCCGATGCGAGGAGGAGCACGTCGGCTGCGAGGGCCGCATCGCGCACCGAGTCGTCAGGGCGCCGCGGCACCGTGCGGTAGGCCACGACGCGCGTGACCGTCCAGCCCTTGGCGGACAGGGTGTCGGCGAGGAGCGCATCGGCGAGATCACCCTGCACGAGCAGGACCTCACCCGATCCGACGGGAAAGGACGCAGCGAGCACGTCGGCGCGGGCCGGCTCGGCGCGCAGTGCCGCGGGCACGCCCAACGCCCGCTCGGTCGCCGCACCGGTGACGGCGAATCGGGGGAAGGTGACCGCGTCACCGGCGGCGTGCGACGCGTCGACGAAGTGCGCCACGCGCTCCGCTCCGTTCGGCGACGTGATCACCACCCAGTCGAAGCGCTCGAACCGACCGAGCACCTCGTCACGCTCGCGTCCCTCGTCCTCGGGTTCGAGCACCTCGATGAGGGGCACCTCGAGCACCGTGGCGCCGCGCTCCTCGAGCAGCTCGCGCAGCGGGGCGTTCTGTGCCGACGTGCGCGTGATGACGACGCACCGGCCCTCCAGCGCTCCCGACACGGCCTGCCTCACCGTGCAGCGAGGAGAGCGCGGCACTCCCTCGCCATCGCGGCCCCCTCGGCGGTCCGGTCCCCATCGGTCCCCACGCTTCCCGCCAGTTGCACCGTCTCGATGCCGGCATCGTCGGCCATGAACGCCCGGAACGTGCCGTCGCTCGCCAGGTGCGCCGCGACGGGAACGGAGCATCCCGCACCCAGTTCGGCGAGGAAGGCCCGTTCGGCCGTCACCGCGCGGCGGCTCGGAGCGTGGTCGATGGCAGCGAGCACCGCGAGAACCGCATCGTCGTCCCGGCGGCATTCGACGGCCACCGATCCCTGTCCGACCATCGGCACGGCGGTGTCGAGGTCGAGCACCCCGGCGATGCGGTCGGTGAGTCCGAGGATCTCGAGTGCGGCCACGGCCATCACGATGGCGCCGGCGTCGGGCACCTTGGACAGGCGCGTCTGGATGTTGCCGCGCAGTTCGACGAACACGAGATCGGGTCGCGCCCGGCGCAACTGGGCGCGGCGGCGCACCGACCCCGTCGCCACGGTGGCTCCCGGGGCCAGGTCGTCGAGTGAACGGCCCACGAGCGCGTCGTTCGGGGTGCGGCGTTCACCGACGGCACCGATGACCAGGCCCGGATGCGGTTCGGAGGGGAGGTCCTTGGCCGAGTGGACCGCGATGTCGGCACGACCCTCGATCACGGCATTCTGCACCTCCTTGACGAAGATGCCCGTACCCCCCATCTGATGGAGCGGCGTCGACTGGTTCACGTCACCG
>JBDLRG010000206.1:0-3147 GCA_039800125.1 Actinomycetota bacterium | reverse complement strand
CCGATCGTCCTCATCGCCGGGTTGCTCGCCCTCGCCAACCGGCGCGCCAAGCGCCACATGACGCTCCGGTCGCCCCTCGATGAAGCATCGACGGGCGTCACCGCCGAGCAGGAATCCGACTGACCTGCGCGCCGAGGGCGGCGAGACGACCGGTGAGGTCGTCGTATCCGCGGTCGATGTGGTGCACCCCGGAGATCTCGGTGGTGCCCGATGCCGCGATGCCGGCGACGACGAGGGCCGCTCCGGCACGGATGTCCGGTGCGGTGACCGGCGCGCCGGAGAGACCGCTGACACCGCGCACCGCCGCGTGGTGTCCGTCGATCGAGATGTCCGCTCCGAGTCGGCGCAGTTCGTCCACGTAGCGGAAGCGCCCCGGATAGAGATTCTCGGTGACGATTCCGGTTCCCTCGGCCACCGACAGAAGCGCCACGACGAGCGGCTTGTAGTCGGTGGCGAAGCCCGGGTACGGCAGCGTCGCCACGTCGACGGCCCTCATGCGCGAGGGCGCGGTCGCGGTGATGCCACGCGGGTCGACGTCGAAGACGAAGCCCATGTCCCCGAGGCGCGCGAGGAACATGCCCATGTGGTCGGCCACGGCGCGCTCGACGCGCACGGTTCCCCCGCACATTCCGGTCGCGGCGATGTAGGTGGCAGCCTGCACGCGATCGGTCACCACCGCGTGCTCGACGGCGACCAGATCCCCGGGGTCGCGCCCCTCGACGACGATGTCCGAGGTTCCCGCTCCGGTGATGCGGGCCCCCATGGAGCCGAGCATCGTGCAGAGATCGACGATCTCGGGTTCGCGGGCGGCGTTGGCGATGCGGGTCGTGCCCTCGGCGACGACGGCGGCCATGAGGACGTTCTCCGTCGCGCCGACGCTGGGGAAGTCGAGCATGATGTCGGCGCCCCGCAATCGGCCACTGCGTCCATGCACCGAGGCACCCTCCGTGCGGAAGGTCGCCCCCATGGCCTCGAGAGCGCGCAGATGCATGTCGATCGGCCGACCGCCGAAGTCGTCGCCGCCGGGCAGGGCGATGTCCACGCGGCCGAGGCGGCCCATGAGGGGGCCGAGAACGTTCACGGAGGCCCGGATGCGGTCCGCGAGATGAAACGGCGCCACGTGCTCCAGGGTCCCTGTGTTGTCGATGACGATGCGCTGCCCGATCTCCCCCGGTCCGGCGTGCTCGAGCGCGATCGTGAGCCCGAGTGCGGCGAGGAGATCCGCCATCAGCTCCACGTCGGTGATGACCGGGGCATTCGTGATGACGTGGCGACCCTCGGCGAGCAGGGTGGCCGCCATCAACTTGAGCACGGAGTTCTTGGCCCCGGGCACCTCGACCGTCCCCGAGAGCGGGCCGCTGTGCGAGGCGACGATGATGTCGTCGGAGCGGAGGAGGTCGGGGGATGACACGTCCTCAGTATGCTCCCGCGGTGACCTCCGCCGACACAACGAAGCGTCGGTGGGCGTTGGCGGCGCTTTCCCCCGCCGAACCGCTCGACGAGCGCCAGCGTCTCATCCTGATGCTCGTCGGGCTCGCCTCCATGGCCACGGCGTTCCTCAACACGGTGTTCACCCAAACCGTCGCCTTCGCCGCGGAGGAGTTCGACGTCTCCACCACCGCGCAGGGCGCCGGCGCGGCGGTGGTGCGCGCCGGCATCGTCATCTGTCTCCCCCTCGTCGCCCTCGCCGACCGACGGGGACGACGGCCCCTCATCGTGGCGCTCGCCTGGATCTCGCCCCTCGTCACCGCGCTCGGCGCCGTCGCGCCGAACTTCCCGTTCCTCGTGGCGACGCAGGTGATTGGTCGCCCGCTCGGGCTCACCCTCGACATCCTCGTGGCGGTGCTCGCCATCGAGGAGATGCCGCGCAACTCGCGCGCCTGGGCCACGGGCATGCTCGCCGTGCTCAGCGGCGTGGGAGCGGGTGTCGCGGTGGCGGCACTGCCGCTCGCCGACCTCGGTGCCAGTTGGTGGCGCGCGGTGTACCTGCTGGCGCTGCTGTGGCTGTTGGTGGCGCTCGCCCTCACGCGACGCCTGCCCGAGTCGCGGCGTTTCACGGGTCCGGCGATCGACGCACCGGCGACGGCCCGTCGTCTACCGCGGCTCCCCCGCCTGCCGCGCGGCTTCGGGCCGCACCTCGGGCGCATCTGCACGGTGGTGTTCCTCACGAACGTCTACGTCGCCACCGCCTCCATCTTCCAGAATCGCTATCTGAGGGACGAGCGGGGCTACTCGGCCCTGATGATCGCGCTCTTCACGGTGGCCACCTCGGCTCCCGCCGGACTCGGCCTCGTCGCGGGTGGTCGCGTCGCCGACGCCCGCGGGCGACGGGTGCTGGGGGCGACCATGGTGCCCCTCGGGGCCATGCTCCTCGCGGTCTCGTTCGCCGTGTCCGGCCCGCCCATGTGGGCGGCCGCCATCGCCGGGTCGCTGGCCTTCGGCATCGCCTATCCCGCCATGTCGGTGTACCGCGGCGAGTTGTTCCCCACCCGGGTGCGCTCGACAGCCGGTGGCATCATCATGACCTCGTCACTCCTCGGCGGCATCGTCGGCCTGGTGGGTGGGGGTGCGGCCCTCGACACCACTCTCTCCTACGGTGCCGTGATGGCGGCTCTCGTCACCGGCCCCGTTGTGGCCGCCCTCATCGTGTGGTTCCGGTACCCGGAAACGGCGCGACTGTCGCTCGAGGAGATCACCGGCGACGGGCCGGACCGAGACGCGACACCCACTCCCTGACGACGCCCGCCACCTCGGCGTCGGCGCCCTTGAGGTCGTGGCGCGCCCCCTCGACGAAATGCCAGTCGACGGGGCCGGGCACGGTGTCGAAGGCGCGGCGGAGCGCGTCGGGCGATCCGAACTCATCCCGCGTGCCGCTCACGCACAGCACCGGCACGCAGATGCCGGGCAGATGGGCGATACGCGGGGCGTCGGGCTTCTTCGGTGCGGCGAGTGGATAGGCGACGAGCACGAGTCCGCACACCGACAACGGATCGTCGTCGGCGACGGCCATTGAGCACATGCGGCCCCCCATCGAGCGACCACCGATGACGAGGCTCGACGTGGGGGCGTCGAGGTCGGCGGCAAAGGCGCGCACACCCGCCTTCACCGCGGCGACGAGCACCGGGGCACGGTCGGGGGCGCGGCGCC
>JBDLRG010000205.1:0-5716 GCA_039800125.1 Actinomycetota bacterium | reverse complement strand
AGCGGACCGTCCCGAATCACCGTTGGCGGCACGATGTCGAGGCCCATGGCATCGCTGAGCAGATAGGCGGCCAGTTCTCGTCGATGGAGTCCGGGCTCGAAATCCCACAGCGGACGCTCGCCGCGCAGCGGCTTGTAGATCGCCTGGGCGGTTCGATCGTCGTGGCTCACCTCGACCAGGAACGTCGCATTGCTGCTCCACGGCATGCGACCCTCGATCGTGATCTCGCCGAACCGGAGGAGCTCGAGTTGGTCGGTCCGGTCCGGTCTGGCACCGGAGCGTCGATCGTCGGGCTCGAGTGGCGGGTGCATGGTCGTCAGTTCATCCGGGGACACAGGTGCCCATCGGGATCGAGGGGGAAGCCGCACCACCGGCATGGTGGACGTCCGGCCGCCATCAGACGATCGGTCTGCTCGCAGAACGCCTCGACCTGACCTCGGGTGAGCAGGACTCGTACCCGGCCGCGGTCGTCGAGCGCGTCCGGGTCGGGTTGGGCGTCGGGGTCGACCGGGATGAGCTCGTCGAGTTGCACGAGGATGCGGTCCGCCTCGCGCTCGTAGCCGAGACCGACGGGACCGAGGACGAATGCCACATCGATCGGTTCGACGAGTTCGAGTGCCGAATCGAGCGGACGTTCGTCGGCCGGGGGAAGATCGCTCAGCACGGTTCGCAGGTACTGGGCGATGGCCGCCGCCTGTTGCTTCTCGCACTTGATGGTCACCCGCTCGCGTCCGAGCCGCGCTTGGATGAGGAAGGTGCGCTGCCCCGGCCGGCCGACGGCACCGACCGTGAAGGTGTCGACCGCATCGAAGTCGAACGAGGGGTTCATCGACGGCCGGCGTTCATGATGGGCGGAGCTCGCCGAGCGAGCCACCGGTCGAGTTGACGGTCAGCACCACCGGCGCGCCCGAGCCGTAGGCGATCGCGCTGATCGAGCACGTTCCGATGACGATGCGTTGGAACAGGTCGATGTGGGTGCCGAGCGCATGGGCGACGGCGGCCTTGATGGGGTCGGCGTGCGAGACGCACACCACGGTTCCCCCCGGATGGAGGGCGGCGATGCGGGAGAGCGCTCCGACCATGCGCCCTTGCATCTCCACGAAGCTCTCGCCGCCCGGGAAACGGAAGCTGCCTGGCGCGCGCTGGACGACGCTCCATTCGGGGAGCTTGGCGAGCTTGGCGAGCTCCGCTCCCGTCCAGTCACCGAAGTCGCACTCGAGCAGTCCCTTGTCGCGCTCGACGCGAAGCCCCAGGGCACGGGCGATGGGCGCGGCGGTCTCACGGGTGCGCTCGAGCGGCGAGGCGTAGATCGCGTCCACCTTGCCGAGTTCGGCGATGCGCTCGGCGGCCCTCTCGGCTTGTGCGACCCCTTCGGGGGCGAGGTGCAGTCCGGGTGCACGCCCGGGCAGCACCCGACCGGTCGTCGGTGTCTGGCCATGGCGTACGAGCAGGAGGGTGGTGGCGCGCGGATGCGCGGACGGGCGGGACTTCCGACGCGTGACCATCGCTCTCCAACCTACTGTGACGGGATGGATTCCTTCGCCGGACTCGAGCGCGACATCTCGGGGTGTCGCGCGTGTCCGCGACTGGTGGAGTGGCGCGAACGAACGGCGTTCGAGAAGCGAGCCGCGTTCCGCGACGAGCAGTACTGGGGCCGTCCCGTCCCCGGCTTCGGCGACCCCGACGCCCGTGTGTGGGTGCTGGGACTCGCCCCGGCCGCCCACGGGGCCAACCGCACGGGGCGCATGTTCACCGGGGACCGCAGCGGCGACTGGCTGTATCGGGCCATGCACCGCGCGGGAATGGCGAATCAGCCCGGATCGGTGTCGCGCGACGACGGTCTCGCGCTCCGCGGGGCATGGGTTTCGGCCGCTGTGCGCTGCGCGCCGCCCGACAACAAGCCGGCCACGGACGAGCGCGACGAGTGCGCCCCGTTCCTCGCCCGCGAGCGGGCATTGTTGACCGGCGTTCGGGTCGTGGTGTGCCTCGGCAGCTTCGCCTGGGCGGCGGCGTGCCGGGAGTTCGGCGTGCGCCCGCGGCCACGTTTCGGCCACGGCGTCGAGCACGACGCGGGCACGGTCGTGTTGCTCGGGTCGTTCCACCCGAGCCAGCAGAACACCTTCACGGGTCGCCTCACCGAGCCGATGCTCGACGCGGTGTTCAGCCGGGCCGCGGCGATCGCCGGCCCGGCCTGATCAGGCGAGCGCGCGGCGCAGGGCCGCGGCGGCCATGTCGTGGGCATGGTCGGCGTCGTCGAGGAGGTGCTGCATCGCCCAAAAACCGTGGAACATCCCGTTGAATCGCACGACGCTCGCCGTGCCGCCGTGGCGGTTGATGCGCTCGCCGTAGGCCTCGCCCTCGTCGCGCAGGGGGTCGTACTGGGCGGTGATGACGAGTGCCGGCGGCAGGCCGTCCATGAGGGCGTCGGGCGCGTGCAATGGCGACGCCAGTTCGTCGCGGTGGTGCTTCCCGTCGGGGATGTAGTGGCCGATGAACCAGTCCATGGCGTGGACGTCGAGGATCGGTCCGCGTGAGTTCTCGGCGTGGGAGGGGAGCGATCGGGTCATGTCGGTGGCCGGGTAGACGAGGAGTTGGAAACGCAGGGGCACCGGCCTCTGCTGGGCGACGATGGCCGCGAGGTTGCCGCCCGCGGAGTCCCCACCCACGGCGATGCGGTCGGGGTCGATGCCGAGGTCCCCGGCGTTCTCCCAGGCCCAACGCACCGCACAGAGCGCGTCCTCGACGGCGGCGGGCCACGGGTGCTCGGGGGCGAGGCGGTAATCGACCGACAGCACCGCCATGCCCGAGCGCGCGGCGAGGGAACGACAGACGGCGTCGTAGGAGTCGAGGGTGCCGATCACCCAACCACCGCCGTGGATGTGCACGAGGAGCCCGAGATCGGTCGCGGACGAGGGTCGATAGAGCCGGCAAGGGATCCCACCGGCGTCCATGTCGCGCACCTCGTGGAGTGCGGGACCCGCCGGTCGTGGTCGGGTGGCATTCCATGCCCGGAAGTCGGTGGGTGAGGAATCCTGGATGAGCGGGCCGCCGAGTGCGGCGAGTGCGCGGAGCGCCTCGAGTCCCTGCGGATGGATGGTCGGTGCCATGTGTCCCCCCTTCGACGTGCCCAACATAGTGGTGCGTCGGGAGGCGAGGGTCAGGCGGGGGTCTTCTTCTTCGGGGGCGGCACGCCCACCGAGGGCGCGGGGTCGGCCCACTCGGGCCAGCGACGACGACTGACGATGGAGAGCGTGCGCAGGAGCTTCATGGCCACCTCGTCCTCCTGGGCGGGGCGCACCTCGACGACGCCGTCGGCGATCATGCGGTCGATGACCTGCTCGCCGGCCTCGGTGCGCACGATGGTGAGCGTCCAGTCGTTGTCCTTGCCGATGCCGCCGGTGGCGATGTCGGAGTGCTCGGCGGAGAAGTCGGGGCAGGTCTTGCAACCCTCGCGCGTCCACTGGTGGCACTCCTTGAGGTCGACCTCGTGGTACGAGCCGTCCTTCATCCAGATCTGGAACACGCCCTTGATGTTCATCTTCACCATGTCCTGCTTCTTGAGGCCGTACTTGGCCTCGAAGAGCTCGGGGAAGATGGCGTCGTCGAAGGTCTTCGAGCACAGCAGTCCGATGTTGAAGAGGAAGGGCTTCGACACCTTGCCTGCCTTGCGGTCCCACATGACGGGCGGAGACGACGTCTGGCATCCCATGCCCACGAGTGCGAGGCGCGAGAGACCCATCTCGCGCGCCTGGGGCAGGGCGAGGGGATTGGCGCAATAGGTGTAGCGCGAACCGGCCGTGGCGAGCACCTCGTCGCGCGTGCGCACGACGGTGGGCTTGGCCTTCCAGCGGTCGTCGTCCTCCACGCCGCTCACGAGCGCGCCGTCGATGTAGTCGTTCTCGAGGAGCCACACGAGCATGGCCGAGACGAATCCGCCGTCCTGTCCCTTCTCGTGGGCGACCTTGTCGGTGGCGCGTGCAAGGTAGAGACGTCGCCAGATACCCGACATCTCGTCGGGTTCGCGGCCGCGACCGTGCAGGTGCATGTCGGCCGACATCTCCCACGCGCGGAACCGGGGGCAGGCGCGGGTGCAGGTGGTGCAGCCCTTCTCGCCGTGGAGGCAGTTGGTCGGACCGAGCTCTTCCTCGAGGTGGAAGGGCTTGTACTTGCCCTCCGAGTGCTCGTAGCCGATGACGTCGTGAGGGCAGGTCACCACGCAGCCGGCACAGCCCGTGCACAGCCCGGTGTCGACGACCTCGGCGAAGAGCTCTTTCCACTGGGCCGTCCAGCGTCCCGGCTTGGTGGCGGTCTCCGTGGTGCTCATCAACGCAGACTAGGTGACCTCCCCGGGGCCCCTCCTCCCCGGAACGACCGGCGCGGGCCCTTCCCGAGGGTCGGGTGGCGCTGGGCACATCCCCGTTCCCGCTTTCGCGAAACGTCCCCGGACGGGGCAGACTGCCCCCATGCAACTCTCCTACTCCCCCGAAGACGAGGCCTTCCGCACCGAGATCCGCGCCTGGTTGCGCGACAACCTGCCCGCGGGTTGGTTCGACAAGGGCTTCGAGATGACGAACGAACAGCGCGAGGCCTTCAACCAGGAGTGGCCGAACAAGCTCTTCCAGGGCGGTTGGATCTGCGCGACCTGGCCGAAGGAATACGGCGGCAAGGGACTCTCGACGATGCAGGGCGTCGTGCTCGCCGAGGAGTTCGCCAACGCGAAGGCCCCGATGCGCGCCGACTTCTTCGGCGACACGCTCGTCGGCCCGACGTTGCTGCAGTGGGGCACCGAGGAGCAGAAGAAGGAATTCCTCCCCGGCATCCTGCAGGGCAAGACCCGTTGGTGCCAGGGATTCTCCGAGCCCAACAGCGGCAGCGACCTCGCCAGCCTCAAGACCACCGCCGTGCTCGACGGCGACGAGTGGATCATCAACGGCCAGAAGGTGTGGACCACCCAGGGTCACCACGCCGACTACTGCTTCCTGCTCACCCGCACCGATCCCGATGCACCGAAGCACAAGGGCATCTCGTACCTGCTCGTGCCGATGCGCCAGCCCGGTGTCGAGGTGCGTGGCATCGTCCAGCCCGACGGCACGGCCGAGTTCTGCGAGGTGTTCTTCGACAACGCCCGCTGCCCCAAGGACAACGTCGTGGGCGGTGTCAACAACGGCTGGCAGGTCGCCAACTCGACGCTCGCATTCGAGCGCGGCATGAGCGCCACCACCGGGTATCGCCGATTCGAGGCCGAGTACAAGGCCATGGTGCGCGGCGCCCGCGACAACGGGATGCTCGAGGACCCGGTGATCCGGCAGCGCCTCGTGCGCTACTACACCAAGATCCAGATCCTGCGCATCAACGGTCTGCGCGGCCTCTCGGCGACGCTGGCCAACTCGAAGGACATGGGCGTCATCGCTCTCGGCGCGACGAACAAGATGTTCTGGACCGAGATGCACAAGGAGGCCATGGAACTGGCCACCGACATCGCCGGTGCTAACGCGATGCTCATCGATTGCCAACTCGGCGAGGGCGGATGGCCCGGCGCGTCGCGCGACGAGCGCCGTCCCGGCTACCCGGTCAGCGGCATGATGTCGTCCTTCTTCTTTTCGCGCTCCGAGACCATCTGGGGCGGCACGAGCCAGATCCAGCGCAACATCGTGGGCGAGCGCGTGCTCGGCCTGCCGAAGGAACCGCAGTAGCCGGAAGTCGGCCGACCCGGAGT
>JBDLRG010000204.1:0-5736 GCA_039800125.1 Actinomycetota bacterium | reverse complement strand
CACTGCACTCGGTTCAGCGGTCCTCAATGCCCGCCGACGTTTCTTCGCCGCCGCCTGGGCACCGGTCCTGGCCAACATCGTCACGATCGCCCTCCTGCTGCTCATCCCCCTGCTGCGCGACGGCGCCCCCACCCTCGAGGACACGCTCCGGGATCGCACCCTGTTCTGGCTCCTCACCCTGTCGGCGACGGGAGGTATCGCCGCCATGGCGCTGGTCCTGCTGCCCGCCGTCCGGGCGGCCGAGGTGCCCCTGCGTTTCCGCCCGGACTTCCGCCACCCCGCGGTGCGCACGATGCTGCGCCTCTCCGTCTGGACCTTCGGGTACGTGGCCACGAACCAAGTGGCCCTCGTCGTCATCAAGAACCTGGCCCAGCCGGGAAGCGGCGACCAGGACGCCTACAGCAAGGCCTACACCTTCTTCATGCTGCCCCACGGTCTCCTCGCCATCTCCGTGGCCACCACGTTCGTGCCGGAGCTCACCCGGAGGGTCCGCTCCGGCGACGGCGAGGGATTCGCCGCCTGGATGTCCTCGGGATTGAGGCTGATCTCGGTTCTCACCGTGCCCGCCTCCGTCGCCATGGTGATCCTCGCGCGTCCCACCATCTCGGCCCTCCTCGAGCACGGAAACTTCGGCGCCTCGGCGGGCGAGAACACTGCCCGGGCTCTCGCCGGATTCTCGGTGGGTCTCGTCGGATTCTCGTTGTACATCTTCGTCCTGCGCGGCTTCTACGCCCACGAGGACACCCGCACCCCGTTCTGGGTGAACGTCTTCGAGAACGTCCTCAACATCGCCCTCGCCCTCGTTCTGGTCGGTCGACACGGGGTGCTCGGACTCGGTCTCGCCTTCGCCGTCGCCTACAGGGTGTCGGCGGTGGTGGCACTCGTTCTCCTGCACCGGGCCCATCGCGCCGTGCACTGGGCCTCGTTCCTCTCCGCGTTGTGGCGTTCGTCCGTTGCCACGGTCGCGATGGGGGTCGTCGTGTACGCACTCGAGCAACTGCTCGATCCCGTCGGGGACGCGGCACGCGTCGCCGAGGTGCTCGCCTGCACCGCCGCCGGACTCGCCGTGTACCTGGCGGCGTCGTGGATGCTGCGTCTCCCCGAGACACGTCATCTCTCCGTGCTCGTCCCGGGACGCGGAGGTCCGCGACCCGGCGTCCGACCCTAGGAGTCGACGAGCACGACCAGGTCGTCGCGATGGATGACCTCGCGCGAACCGGTGCTCTCCAGGTCGCCGCTGCGACGACCAGCATTCGAGGCAATCTGCACGGACGACATCGCGGCGATGCCCCGGGCGAACACTGCTCCCGCCGGGTCGACGAGGTCGACGACGGCGCCCTCGTCGAACTCGCCGTCGCAACCGGTCACTCCGGCGGGCAACAACGACGTTCCCCTCTCCACCACGGCCCGGCGCGCACCCTCGTCCACGGTCACCGCGCCCTCGACCTCGGCGGCGAAGGCCACCCACAGCCGCCGGGCCGACAAGTGTCGGTCGTGCGCCAGGAACCGGGTCCCGACGTCCGCGCCGGCGACTGCGTCGCGCACGACGTGCGCGCGCGCCGCCGAGGCGATGATCGTGGGCACACCCGACCACGAGGCGATGCGGGCGGCCGCCAGCTTTGACGACATGCCCCCGCTCCCCCGCGCCGAGCCGGCTCCGCCGGTGGTCACCGCGAGCAACGGGTCGTCCGCGGTCACGACCGGAACAACGGTGGCCGACGGATCGATGCGGGGGTCGGCCGTGTGGAGCCCCTCGGTGTCGGTGAGCAGCAGCAGCATGTCGGCACCCGCCATGTGCGAAAGCAGGGCGGCAAGACGGTCGTTGTCGCCGTAGCGGATCTCGCTGCTCGCGACGGCATCGTTCTCGTTGACGATCGGGAGGCATCCCAGCTCGAGGAGGCGCACGAGCGTGTCGCGGGCGTGGAGGTACTGGGTGCGGTCGACGAAGTCCCGCGCGACGAGGAGCACCTGTGCGGCGACGATGCCGTAGTCGGCCAGGGCCTCGTCGTAGGCGGCCATCAATCGGGGTTGACCGACCGCGGAAAGCGCCTGCAGGGTGAGCACGTCGGCTGGACGCGTCGACATCCCGAGTCCGGCGACACCGGAGGCCACCGCACCCGAGGTCACGAGGAGCACCTCGTGCCCCTCCGCTCGGACGGCAGCGATCTGGTCGACGACGGCACCGACCACGTCGTGGCGCAGTCGTCCATCCTCGCGGGTCAGCGAGGAGGTTCCGATCTTGACGACGATGCGCATTCCCACAGGCTCACACGTCCGGGAGGTATTCGAAACTGAATTGCGCCACCCACACGACGTCCCCCTCCACGGCGCCGGCCCGGGAGAGGAGACGGGGCACCCCGAGGCGGGACAACCTGTCGTCGATGTAGTTCAGGGCCTCGGGGGTGGTCACGTCGTTGAGTGCCACCGCCCGTTCCGCCGCCCGACCGTGGACGCGGAACTCATTGTCGCCGATCCTCTCCACCCAGGAGTTCTCCGGATCGGGGCGCATGATGATCGTCGCCTCGCCCACCGGCTCGGCGGAACGGGCAACAGCCACCTCGGTGGCGAGTGCGCCGACGACCGCCCGCACGTTGTGCATGGTCACCGACGACATCGACATGTGCGGCCACGCGGTCACGACGTCCTCCTCGGCACTGTCCGTCTTGGTGCCCACGATCAACGAAGGCCTCTCGAGGAGTTCGGGTCGGTAATTGCCCACCTCGCGGCGCAGGATGGAGAGCTGGTCGTCCGGCGAGATGCCGTCCATGGCCACGAGGTCGATGAGATAGCACAGCACCCGCGCCCTCTCGACGTGACGCAGGAAGCGGTGTCCGAGTCCCCTGCCCTCGCTCGCTCCCTCGATGAGACCGGGGATGTCGGCCATCACGAACTCCGAACTGCCGTCCACTCGCACCACTCCGAGGTGGGGCTCGAGGGTGGTGAAGGGATAGTTGGCGATGCGGGGCTTGGCCGCCGACACGACGGAGATGAAGGTGCTCTTGCCCGCGTTGGGGAATCCGACCAGGGCGACGTCGGCCATGAGTTTGAGCTCGAGGGACAACCACCGCTCGCGGCCCTCCTCGCCCTGCTCGGCGAACGACGGGGCACGCCGCTTGTTGTTGAGGAACCTGGCGTTGCCCCGTCCACCGCGTCCGCCCTCGGCGGCCAGCCAACGATCCCCGTGGGCAACGAGGTCGGCGAGGATCTCCCCGGTGTAGAGGTCGCGGGCCACGGTCCCCTCGGGAACACGCACGAGCAGGTCCTCGCCCCGCTTGCCGTGGAGGTCCTTGCCCTTTCCGTGGACTCCGTTCGCGGCCCGGCGATGGGGATGATCGCGGAACGCCAGCAGGGACGCGACGTTGCGGTCGGCCACGAGCCAGACATCGCCCCCCTTGCCACCGTCGCCCCCGTTGGGACCTCCGAAGGCCACCGGACCCTCGCGGCGGAAAGCCACGCATCCCGCCCCGCCATCGCCACCCCGAACGTTGAGTTGGGACTCGTCGACGAAGGCGCTCATAGAACACCGCAAGGCTACTGGCGCGACGCCGTCGGCACGGCGAGGCGCGGAGGAGCGACACAGCGCCCGCCTATCGTGGTCGTGATGCGGAACACGGGAGACGACGAGCGCAACAGGGTGTGGGTCTCCACGATGAGCGGCAACAGCGAAGCACCCGGCATCACCCTCGCACACGCGGACTCGTGGGCCGGCCTCGGCACCACGGACGTGGCCGATCGAGCCGAGCGCGAACTCGACTCACCTCCGGAACTCGCCCCCCTCGCGACTCGGTCCACCGGAGCGGGCACCCGGGCGGCGCCCGAGGAGCCCGACCCTTACCGAACCTGCTTCGAGCGCGACCGTGACCGCATCCTCCACTCGGCGTCCTTCCGTCGACTCGCCGGCAAGACCCAGGTGTTCGTCTTCCCCGACGACCACCAGCGAACCCGGCTCACCCACGCCCTCGAGGTCGCCCAGGTCGCGGTGTCCATCGCCCGCGTCCTGCGACTCAATGTCGCACTCACGGAGGCCATCGCGCTCGGACACGACTGCGGACACGGTCCCGGCGGGCACGCGAGCGAGGACGCCCTCTCGCCCTACATCCCCGAGGGCTACGACCACGCCCGCTGGGGCGCCGACGTGGTCCTCGCACCGCTGAACCTCTGTTCCGAGACCCTCGACGGAGTGCGCAACCACAGCTGGTCGCGCCCCGCACCCCGTACCCCCGAGGGCGAGGTGGTGAGCTGGGCAGACCGCATCGCCTACGTGTGCCACGACTTCGAGGACGCGGTCGACGCCGGCATCACCGTTGCCGGTGACCTGCCCGACGTCGTGCGGCGATCGTGCGGTGCCGAGCGACGCGAACAGTTGGGGGCCTTCGTCACCGGTGTCATCGACGCGGCGCGTCACACCGGGCGGATCGGCATGGTCCCCGACATGGCGGCTGCTCTCGCGGAGTTCCGGCGTTTCAATTACGAGCGAATCTATGACAGGCCCGCCTCGCGCGCCCAGGCCCGGAGCGTCATCGACATGCTGCGCGCACTGGTCGACCGCTACATCGCAGAGCCAGGGTTGCTACCCCTGCCGGACTCCGCCGACCTCGAACCAGGCAGTGAGACGACCGCGCGTCGCGCCGTGAACTACGTCGGGGGGATGACGGACCGTTTCGCCGTGGCGAGGGCCGTCGAATTGCTCGATTACCCCACGGACAGACTGCCGCGGGGAATCGACGTGTTCCTCAGCCGGGAATGACGTCGACGATCTTGCGGCCGCGGCGCTCGCCGAACTTGACCGATCCGTCGATCAGTGCGAAAAGGGTGTCGTCCTTGCCGATGCCCACGTTCTTGCCGGGGTGGGTGCGGGTTCCTCGCTGACGAATGAGGATGGTGCCGGCGGTGATGACGGTCCCGTCGAAGACCTTCACGCCGAGGCGCTGTGCATTGGAGTCGCGGCCGTTCCTGGTGGAGCCGCCGCCCTTCGTCTTTGACATCTGGAATCAGCCTTTCGCGATGGAGGTGATCTCGACGAGCGAGTACTTCTGACGGTGACCGAAGCGGCGGCGCTGATTGGTGCGGCGCTTGTAGGTGAACCCGTCGATCTTGGGGCCCTTCTCTGTTCCGAGGACGCGGCCCTTCACGGTCGCTCCCTTCAGCTGGTCGGGGGTGGACAGCACCGAGGTGCCGTCGACGAGGAGGACGGGCGTGAGCGAGACTTCGGTACCGTCCGACACGCCGAGCAACTCGACGCGGACCTGCTGGCCCTCGGACACCTTCTCCTGCTTGCCACCGGAAGCGATCACTGCGTACATAACGGTTTCCGAGCCTAGCCGCGGTGCTGCGCCCCGCCAACTGCCCCCGGGTGATGCCCGGCGGTCAGTCCAGGAGGGCGTGATTGACGGTCATCCCGCGACCGGCACAGTCGGGGCACTCGGTGGCGAAGGCCGTCACGAGACCCTCCCCGATGCGTTTGCGGGTCATCTCCACGAGTCCCAGCTCCGAGATGTCGAATACCTGGGTCCGTGTCTTGTCCCTCGAGAGAGCCTGGCGGAAGGATTCGACCACTTTGCGGCGGTTCTCCTTGATCTCCATGTCGATGAAGTCGATGACGATGATGCCGCCGATGTCCCGCAGCCGGAGCTGGTGGGCCACCTCCTGGGCGGCCTCGAGGTTGTTCTGGAACACCGTCTCCTCGAGGTTCGATGTGCCGACGTTCTTGCCGGTGTTCACGTCGATGACCGTGAG
>JBDLRG010000203.1:0-4511 GCA_039800125.1 Actinomycetota bacterium | reverse complement strand
CGCCGATTCGACGTCCACGTTGTCGAGCCCCACGCCGGCCCGACCCACCACAACGAGAGAGTCAGCGGCGGCGAGCAGGGCGTCGTCCACCTGGGTGGCGGAGCGCACGATGAGCGCGGATGCCCCCGGCATCGCCGCACCGAGTTCTTCGGGCGAGAGCCCGAGCAGGACGTCCACCTGGTGACCCGCAGCCCGCAGACGATCGAGGCCACCCTCGGCCAGTTGCTCGGAGACGATTACGCGTGCCATTCCGTCAAGTCTCGCAAGTCCGGCCGTAGATTCCTGCATGGATACGGCCGTTTTCCGCGGCCGTGACGAACGGAAAGGAGCCCCGTCCGATGAAGCACCCGTTCCTCTCCGACGCCTGGATCGAAGCCGCCCGCGACATCCGCAGGCGCCACGAGCACGAGATTCCCCCCATCGCCCACGCCGTGCGCATCAACGTCGTGACACGCAACGCCCCCTTCGGTTCGGGAACGGTCGAAGGTCACATCGACACGGCCGGGGGCGGCCTGCAGGTGGAGACGGGCCTGTTGCCCGACGCCGACCTCACGGTGACGACCGACTACGACACCGCCCGCGAATTGTTCGTCGACCAGGACCCCGCCCGCAGCATGCAGGCCTTCATGTCGGGGCGCATCAAGGTGGAGGGCGACATCACCCGTCTCATCGTGCTGCAGACCACGCTCGCACCCGACACGGACGCGGCGCGCGCCGTGGCCGAGGAGGTGCGCGCCATCACGGCGTGACGACGTCGTCCCGCCGGGACGGTCGGAGACGGATCGCGAGAACGGCGGCGAACGCCGACATCACCGCACCGCTCAACAGCGCCCACGAGTAGCTGCGCAGCACCCCGCTGCCCAGGGTCATCTCGTGGATCGAGATCATCACGGTCGATCCGAGCACCGCGCCCATCTGGCTGAGCAGCTGCTGAAGTGCGCCGGCCACGCCGATGTTCTCGTCGTCGACCGCGTTGGCCACGAGCGCACCCAGTGCCGGGCCGGCGATGCCGAATCCCACGCCCGACACCGCGAGCCCGAGCGCGATGTACCAGCCGGGCGACCCCGTGGTGAGCGAGGCGAGCACGAGCATCGAGGCGATCATCCCCACCCCGCCGATGACGCCCGACACCCGCTCCCCCACCCTCATGGTGAAGAAACTGGCGAGGGGCGCGGTGAGCGAGAACGTGAGCGGCCGGGCGATGACGAGCAGGCCGATGTAGGCGGTGGTGAGACCGAGCCCGTTCTCGAGCATCTGGGGCACGACGATGAAGCCGCCCATGTAGGCGAAGTTGAGCAACGACTGGATGGCGATGGGGAGCACGAGGTTCGGATTTCCGAGCCAGTGGAGCGGCAGGAGGGGTGCCTCGGCACGGCGTTCCACGCGCACGAAGAGCACCAGAGACAGCACGGACATGGCGAACGCGCCGAGGATGCCGGGAGACGCCCAACCCCACGAGTGGCCGCGGTTGATTGCGAGGAGGAACAGCGTCGCTGCGCCCGCGAGGGTGACGGTTCCGGCGACGTCGAACTTCACCTCGGCCGAGCGCGTCGTCTGGGGCAGCAGGCGCCAGGCGAGCAGAGCGGCCGCGACGAGGAGGGGCGCCTGGATGACGAAGATCATCCGCCAGCCGATGCTCTCCACGAGCGGACCGCCGATGACCACGCCGAGCACGGGCGCACCCGCCGTGGTGAAGCTCCACATGCCGAGCGGTCGCACCCGTTCGTGCGGCTCGAAGAGGCGGTTGATGTAGGCCATGGCGGCGGGCCCCGTGGCGGCCCCGGCAGTCGCCGAGAGCAGCCGGAACAAGACCATCGACCCGGCGTTCCACGAGAGGCACACGAGTCCGGCGAACACCCCCGAGAGTGCGAGCCCGTAGACGTACACCTTCTTGTGCCCATAGAGGTCGCCGATCTTGCCGTAGGCGGGCCCCACCACGCCGAACGCGAGCATCGGGCCGGTGATCGACCAGTTGAGCACGGTGACCGAGGAGCCGAGGTCGCGCGAGATGGTCTCGAGGGAGACGACGAGCACCGTGATGGTGGAGCTGGTGGTGAAGAGACCCGCCAGCACGACGGCGAGGGTGGCCCATCGACGCGTGATGCCGACCCGGCGCGCGAGGTGTCGGGGCACCATGAACGTCCACGGAACGACGGAAACCTCGTCGACTCCCGCCTGCTCGATGGCGATCGTCTCGCGCCCGTGAGGGGCGAGCTCGGCGTCGTCGGCCGGGCGGGGGGAACGACCGCTGGCCACGGTCAGTTGTTGAAGACGAGGTCGACGACCTGGCCGGCGAGCACGGTGGGCCGCGCGGTGAGGCTGATCGGCTTGCCGTTGATGGAGGCCGACTTGATCGACTTGTTCTTGTTGCCCGTCACCTTGCCGATGATCAACTGGGCCTGCAGGAGACGTCGCTCGACGGTCGCGTACTCGTGGCCCTTCAGGAACGGGAACTGGACCGACTTCTTGCCCGACGAGATGATGATGGTCACCGTCGTGCCCTTGGCCACCGGGGTGCCGGGCAACGGATCGGACATCGCCACCTTGCCGGCGGCGACCGTGGGGCTCGGCATCCGCGTGGGCGAGGTGACGACGACGAGGCCGGCGGCCTGCAGTGCAGCCGTGGCTTCCTCGACGGTCATGTCGGCGATGACGGGCACGGGTCGAATGGCGGGGCCGGTCGACACCCGCAGGGTCAGGGACGCCCCCTTCACCACGGTGTCGCCCACGGTGAGACTCGGCTGATCGGGCACGACCCACCCGGCGATGGAGCCGGCCGGGACCTCCTCGTCCTCCACCTCCTCGGTCGTGTACTCGAGCCCCGCCGTGTCGAGGATGGCCGTGGCCGCGTCGAGCGAGAGACCCTTCAGTTCGACGAGTTCGACGAGGGGCGGTCCCTCGGACACGTAGAGAGTGAGGGTGCCGCGCTTGGCGAGCTGCTCACCGGCGACGGGCTCCGAACGGATGACTTCCCCTGTCTCCACCTCGTCGCTGCGCTCGAGCACGATGCGTACGCCCCACCCGAACCGGGACAACTCGTTGCGGGCTTCGGCCTCGCTCATGCCGGCGAGGACCGGCACCTCGCTCGTGGGATTGAGCACCGTGAGCCACGCGCCGGCACCGGCGCCACCGAGCAGGGCCACGACGGCGACGGCGATGACGATGGTGCGACCGATGCGACGGCGGCCACCTCGTGTGGCGCGACGACGACCGCGGCGCGAGCTCTCGGAGGTGGCGTCATCGGCGGCGAGGATGCGCAGGGCCTCGGGGTCATACGACACGGGTCCGGTGTCGTCCCCACCGATAGAGAGAGGGGTACCTCGCGTCATGCCGGTGGGATCGGCCGGATCGATCGGCGGCACGTACACGGGGCCCGTGTCCACTTCGCGGCCACCGATGGTGGGAGTGGTGCGAATGGTGATGGGCCCCGACGGCGCCTGATTCGGCACCGGCGGCGGGTTCAGCACCGGAGGCATCGCACCCGTCGCGAGACGATCGAGGGGGTGGGAGACGTCGGAGTGCAGCATTCCCGAACCGGTGAGGTCACCCGGCGCGCCGGTGGCGACCTCGGTGTCGAAGAGACCGGTGCCCACGATCTCGATGGGGGTCGGGCGCGGCATCTTCTCGGCGGCCTGCACGAGTTGCTGGCCGAACTCGCGCGGAGTGAAGCGCTCGGAGGCTGCCGGTCGACCGGCACGTTCGATGACCTGGGCGAGTGGCCCGAACTCTGCACTGACGGGCAACAGTCGTCCGGCGCGGTTGGCCGCCGCCGTCGAGGCCGAGTCACCGACGAAGGGCACCTCGCCCGTCATGGCCTCGATGAGCACGAGTGCCACCGAATACACGTCGGACGACACCGTGCGCGGCGTGCCCTCGAGCACCTCGGGTGCCGCGTAGTTCACCTGATCGAGCGTGAGGTGCTCGACGGGGCGGTGCGGGGCACCGAAACCGACGACCCGGATGCGGCGATCCATGCCGAACACGAGCCGGGAGGGCCGCACGTCGCCGTGCACCACGCCGACCTTGGCGGCCGCGTCGAGGGCACGGCAGATGTCGATGCCCACGATGAGCGCCTGGGAGGGGGTGAGGCGACGGCCCCGGTCGAGGAACTCGCGCAACGACCCCCCGGCGAGGCGATCCGAGACCGTGTAGACGTACTGCTCGCCGTCAAGGGTGACGTGGCCGTGGTCGCGGATGGACTCGATGCAGGGGTGGCGCAGGCCCGATGCCAGGTCGACCTGGGCCTCGAAGGCCTCCACCGCCTCGGACGGGGTGCGTACGCCGGCAGCGGGATCGACGAGCAGGTCGACGGGCACGAGGCGAATGGACAGTTGTTCACGCGAGGAGAGGTCGACCGTGTCGAACTGGAGGGCCCCAGAGGAGGCCCCGCCACCCTCGAGGCGGGGCTCGCCGAGCTCGTAACGCCCCCCGACAACGGTTCCGATCGCAGACTGTGGGTCCCTCATGACCCGAAGAAACCTAGCCTTCTGCACCTCGTGAGGTGTTGCGAG
>JBDLRG010000202.1:0-2867 GCA_039800125.1 Actinomycetota bacterium | reverse complement strand
CATCTCGAAGATCGTCCACTGACGTGATGGGACGGGAAGAAAGAGACGGAATCGTCGCGGATTTCGACGAGGCCAGGGGTCTCGGTGTCATCCGAGAGGACGATGGAACCGAGCACCCCTTCCATTGCACCGAGATCGCCGACGGCACACGCACGATTCCGATCGGGGTGCGGGTGCGATTCCGGGTGGAGTGGCGGGTTCTTCGCGCTGAGGCCACCGATGTTCGACTGGCGCCCTCGCCCACTGATGCGGCCTTCTGACCGGGCCGGGTGACCCGTCTCGGGATCCAGCCCCGTGAATCAGCGCTCGGAGACGGCGACCCAGGCCAGGCGGATCTGAGCGAGAGCTGCCTCGAGCGTCTCGGAGTGCTCCCCGAGACGGGGCCCGAGTGCGTCCACGAGGGCACCGAGGGCATCGACCGCGAGCCGGGCCTCTTCCAGCCGGGCGGGCTCGCTGGACAGGTGGATGGCGGCGAGTTCGTAGAGCCCCATGGCGTGATTGGCCACCACGATCTCGGCGGGAACCGCAGCCAGACGAGTCCTCGCCTCGTCGATTGCCGCGAGGGTGTCGTCGGCGAGCCGATTCTCGTCGGATGTGGGGGCGTCGCTCACGGGGCGGTACCCTAACGGGGTCAACCGAATGAAGCGGGACCCCGTCCCCACCCGGCCACCCTCAAGGAGTGCGACGGGTCGTGAAGGAAGAGCGGCTCTGTCGCTCCGTGCCGTTTCGTCTGGACGACCCACCTCGGTGGAGTAACGACGAAGGAGGGCTGAGCCCATTGCACAGGAGTGAACGGCCATAGCAGCGCCCCAGAACGAGCCCCGGTACAACGAGCGCATTCGAGCGCGCGAGGTGCGCCTGATCGGACCCGACGGCAGTCAAGTCGGTATCCGCTCCACCGCGGATGCGTTGACCCTGGCGCGGGAACTCGATCTCGATCTCGTCGAGGTCGCGCCTCTGGCCAGCCCGCCGGTGTGCCGGATCATGGATTACGGCAAGTTCCGCTACGAGGAAGCCCAGAAGGCCAAGGAATCGCGGAAGAAGACAACCCAGGTCACGGTCAAGGAGGTCAAGTTCCGGCCCAAGATCGGACAGGGTGACTTCAACACCAAGGTGCGACACATGCGCGAGTTCCTCGAGGACGGACACAAGGTGAAGGTGACCCTGCAGTTTCGCGGACGCGAGGTCGCGCACCCCGAGCTCGGATCCCGCATCCTCGATGCGGTCCTCGAGCAGTTGGGTGAGTTGGCCAAGGTCGAGACACAGGCGCGCCTCGAGGGACGCAACATGACGATGGTGCTCTCGCCGGACAAGAAGACGAAGAAGACAGAAAGACAGACCGACGCGGCGGACACCGGCCAAGGGCCGGCGGACGTCCCGGCGGTCTAGGCGACACGGGAGGAGACCCACATGCCGAAGATGAAGACCAGCAAGACCGCGGCCAAGCGGTTCAAAAAGACGGGTTCGGGCAAGTTGCGCCGCCAGCAGTCCAACCGTCAGCACCTGTTCGAGAAGAAGTCGAGCACCCGCACGCGTCGCCTCGACGGCTTCGTTGATGTGCATCCGGGTGATGCGAAGAAGATCAAGCGCCTCCTCGGCGAGCGCTGAGCCGGCCACCCCACCAGATAAGGAGACAACGACATGGCACGAGTGAAGAGGGCCGTCAACGCCCGGAAGAAGCACCGCTCCGTACTCGAGAAGGCGAAGGGCTATTACGGCAACAAGAGCCGTTCCTACCGCGCCGCGAACGAACAGGTCCTGCACTCCGGGCAGTACGCGTTCCGTGACCGTCGTGCGCGCAAGGGTGAGTTCCGGCGGCTGTGGATCCAGAGGATCAACGCCGCTTGCCGGCTCAACGACATCTCGTACAGCCGGTTCATCGCGGGTCTGAACGCCGCGGGCATCGAGGTCGACCGCAAGATCCTGGCCGACCTCGCCGTCAATGACGCCGAGGCCTTCGCCGGTCTCGTGGCTGCGGCGAAGGCTGCCCTGGTCTGACACCCGCGAGACTGTCCCCGTCCAATCCCCGGGTGGCGCGATTGCGGCGTCTGTTCGGTGATCGCCGCGCCCGTCGGGACGAGGGTGTCTTCATTGCACAGGGCGACGTGCTGGTCGCGGAGGCGATGGAGGCAGGACTGGTACGCGAGGTCTTCTTTCGGGAGGATCATGCGCCCTCCGACCGTCTGATGGCAGGCTCGTGGTCCGTCCACGAACTCGATGGGCGCACATTCGATTCGGTCAACGACACGGTCTCGCCCCGGGGTTCCTTCGCGGTGTGTTCGCGTCCGAATGAGTCCCGGTGGGACACGGGTTCGAACGAGGTCTGGGTTCTGGTTGCCCACGGCATCCAGGACCCCGGGAATCTCGGGACCATCCTGCGGTCCGCGGAAGCCGCCGGGGCGCGCGCCGTGGTGGTGACGCAGGGCACGGTCGATCCCTGGTCACCCAAGGCCGTCCGTGCCTCTGCCGGAGCGGTCATGCACCTTCCGGTGGTGGAGGTGGCGCAACTCGAGGATGTCGTCGACCTCGGGTTCGACCTGGTCGGCACGACCTCGCATGCGAAGGGTGGTGCGGCGAACATCTGGGATGCGGACCTGTCGGGTCGCGTTGCAGTGGTCGTCGGCAACGAGGCCCGCGGTCTTTCCGGCGACGAGTCGGTGCATCGTTGGATATCGATTCCCCACGAGGGCAGGGCCGAGAGCCTCAACGTGGGAATGGCGGCTTCCGTCGTGGCCATGGTGGTGGCACGGAGCCGGTCCGTCACGGGAATGTCCCGGGACGGCACACCCGGCCGGGACTAGCGTGTCGACGGTATGAGCAGTGCCGACCCGTCACAGCGGATCGCCTCGGCCGTGGAAGCCGCGCTC
>JBDLRG010000201.1:0-3831 GCA_039800125.1 Actinomycetota bacterium | reverse complement strand
GTGCTTCGAGCGATGCGCCCAGGCCCAGTTGCTCGCCGAGGCTGCCGGCACCCCCAAGCACATCCCCCACGATTCCGCCGTCTACACCCGCGAGAACGCGGGCAACTCGATGACGGGATGGATGCACTTCCAGCCGCTCTGGCAGGAGATCTGCCGGACCGACCCGGACCTCTTCGACTGAACCTCGTCACCGACCGGGGGATCGCCGACCGCGTCCCTCCCGAGTTCCTCTTCCTCGTCTCGGCCTCGGCCCAGTACGGCGGCGCCGTCATCGCCGTGCGTCTCTTCGACGACGTCGGGCCCTCGACGCTGGCCTGGTTGCGGGTGCTCGTCGGTGGGATCGTGCTCCTCGTCGTGGTCGGACCCCGGGGCACCGTGCCGTGGACGAGACGTGATGCCGTCGTCGCCGGCACCTTCGGGACGGTGACCGCGCTGATGAACCTCACCTTCTATCTCGCCATCGACCGGCTCCCCCTCGGCAAAGGGGTGACCATCGAGTTCATCGGACCCATCGCGGTGGCCGCGGTCACCACCCGCACCGGTCGCAACGCCGGTGCACTGCTTCTCGCGGCCGCGGGTGTCGTCGTCCTCGGCGGACTGGAGGTCGGCGACGAACCGCTCGGTCTCGCGTTCATCCTCCTCGCCTCGGTGATGTGGGCCGGTTACATCGTCGCGGGTTCCCGCGTCGCCCTCGGCGACCGCGGGCTCTCCGGACTCGCCGTCGGTCTCGTCGCGGGATCCCTCGTCATCGCCCCCTTCGGGGCACCCGGCGCGGGTGCGGCTTTCTCCTCGCCGAGCATCCTCGCCGGATGCATCGCGGTCGGTGTGTTGTCGAGCGCCATCGCCTACGGCATCGACCAGGGTGTGCTGCGCAGGATCCCTGTACGGAGGTTCAGCGTGATGCTCGCGCTCCTTCCCGTCACGGCCACGGTTTTCGGTCTCGTGTTCCTCGGACAGCGCCCGAATGCCCTCGATGCGTTGGGAATGGTGCTCGTTCTCGCGGGGGTCGCCGTGCAGGAACGCGAGCGGCACCACCGCCCCCATCTCGAGGAACTCACCGCCTAACCTCGACCCATGGCTCGACCGCGGCGCCGCGCCCTCCTCGCGACGATTCTCGTCCTCGCCTCCTCGGGTGGCGTCGCCATCGTGCCGACCTCCCCCGTCGCCGCCAACGCCCTGCCCGGCACCCAGGCCACGATCGTCATCCGCGGACTCGGCAATGGGCACGGCCGGGGACTCTCCCAGTGGGGCTCGTGGGGTTGGGCGACCCACCCGGACCTCGCGGTGCGCAAGGACTGGCGGGGGATCCTCGACTTCTACTACGGCGGCGGCGGTCGCCGCATCGGTGTCTATCCCTCGGCCACCGCCGCCACGAAGGCCGACGACGGCGTGATGTCGGTGCGCCTCACCGCCCTCGACGATCGCCACACCTCGACACGGGCCGAGTCCGCGATCCTCTCGGCCACCTGGGGCGGCGGCGGCACCACCGGCGCGACGAGGTACGGCTCGATCGTCGCCGTCCCCCGTTCCGGGAGCACCACCTACGACGTGTGGGCTTCTGCCACCCCGAAGTGCGCCCTCACATCCGGAGATCTCACGGGGATGACGCGCATCGCCTCCGGCGTGGCCGGACCGGTCGTCGTCACCACGCCGAGACGCAACGACCTCACCAACAACTCCGCCGACCTCGTGTCGGTGTGCGAGCCGATCACGGGCGGCGTCCGGATGCGCTACTACCGCGGATCGGTGCGCGCGGTGCGCGACGCCGACGGCGCCGCGCGCACCGCCAACTTCGTCATCTTCGGGCAGTACCTGCGGGGCGTGGTGCCCCGGGAGTCCCCCGCCAGTTGGGGCACCGACGCCGGTGGTGCCGGCATCAACGCCCTGCGGGCCCAGGCGGTGGCGGCCCGCAGTTACGCCCTGCGCCAGAGCCGGTACAGCTACGCGAAGTCGTGCGACTCCCAGAGCTGCCAGGTGTACGGCGGCGCCTACATGAGGGCGAAGAACTCGCTCGGGGAGTGGGTGACGACCCGCTTGGAGCAGGACACGACGAACCGCGCCATCGCCGACACCGCCCACCACGCGGTCATCGGATCGGACAACCTGCCGGCGAGCACCGAGTACACCTCCTCGAACGGGGGCCGCACGGCCGGCGGCACGTTCCCCGCCAAGGAGGACGCCGGCGACCTCTACGCCGCCAGCCTCCACGGCAAGGTGCCGAATCACGCGTGGACCCGGGTGCTCTCCCGGACCGATGTCGAGGCCAGGTATCCGGCCATCGGCACGTTCACCTCGATCGACACGATCCACGACGGTCTCGGCGGGACCTGGGGCGGCTACGCGGTGCGCGTCGAGATCCGGGGCACGTCCGGAACCGTCACCCGGTCGGGGTGGGAGTTTCGCGGTGACTGGGATCTCCGCAACCCGTGGTACGAAACCTCGGTGCTCGCGGCACCGGGCATCATCGCCAACCCCGTCGGCTCCATCCTCTACGTGGGTGACTCCGTGTCGCTCGGTGCGACCGACGAACTCGCCGATGCGGTGAAGACGGCATATCCGAACTTCACCCATATCTCCTGCCAGGGTCGCCAGATGGTGGGAGGGGCGTGCGTCCCGGCGATCACCGGGTCCTTCAACAAGGACGGACTCGGCGTCGTCAATCTCATGGGGTCGAGCGCGCTCGCATCCCACGACATCGTGGTCGTGAAGCTCGGCTACAACGACTCCGCCGCCACGTTCGCTCAAGAACTCTCCTCCATGGTGGCGGCCCTCAAGGCCAAGAACGTCCGTCGCGTCGTCTTCGTCAACATGTCCGCGGGCCGGCTCGCGAGCGACACCCGCTACGACGCCCACAATCTCGCCCTCGCCCAGTTGCGCCTGGCCGAGCCGAATCTCGTGCGCATCCTCAACTGGTACGACGAGACCTCCCCTTCGGCGCACTGGCGTTGGTTCGCCTCCACCACCGCCACGGACGTCCACCTGAACGCCTCCGGACAGGCCGAGTTCGCGGTGTTCCTGCGCACCGAGCTGGACGCCCTGCGCGCAGCCGGGGACCTCACCCCCGAGAACATGGCGCCGACCGTCATCCTGCCCGGCACCCCCGTGCGCAACGGCGGGCAGGGCTACCACGTGCGCAAGTTGCAGGAGGCGATCAACGTCCGGCTCGCGGCGACGGGGACCACCTACGTCGTGGCGGGCAGGCGAAAGTCCACGGTGTTCGTCGACGGGATCTACGGAGCCGAGTCCGTGGCGGCCATCATCGCTCTGCAGAGGAAACTCGGCCTGCGGGCCACGGGCACCACGGATCGCGCCACATGGGAGGCGGTCTTCGTCGGTCCGGCGACGAACCACGCCCTGTTGCGCACCGGCGGCACGGGATACCCCGCCACCCGGCACGCCGACGTGGTGACGCTGCGCGCCGCACTCGGGAAGGTCTACCGACGGAATCTCGGCACCTCGACCACCTACGACACGACGCTGGCATCGCTGGTTCGACGTTTCCAGACCGAGAACGGTCTCTACGTGTCCGGGATCGTCAACGACCGCGTCATGCGGGCGATCCTCGTCGCAGCGTCACGCAGCTGACTCTCCGGCGCGGAATCAGTGCGCGAGCCAGGGCGCGCACAGACCATCGAGGTCGCGCACCTCGATGCGATCGCGGTTCTCCCAGGTCACCCGGTTGGCCGGGTCGCGCCGGAGGTTGAACACCCGGAACGACATCTCGGTGGTGTCCACCGACAGGATCCGACCGATGAGCGGGTCCCCGAGGCCGAGGATGACCTTGATCGTCTCGAGCGCCTGGATCGAGCCGATGATGCCGGGCAGCACCCC